>CALVDI010000003.1 GCA_944326225.1 uncultured Bacteroidales bacterium
TTCTCCCGGATGAACTTGAAGGTCTCCTGGACGTTGCCGGGCAGGACTTTGGCGTAGCCGACGGTCAGGGGCCACCATGGTTCGGAACCGAAGTTGTAGAGTACTATGGGGGCCACGCTGTACTGCAGGGGCTGGAAGTTGAAGTCCTTGACTATGCCGACTATCTCGGCGGGCATGTCATCACCCTGATGCCCGGAGAATTTCAGACCGAGACGGAGGAAGGGGTATTTGGCCATGAAGGCCTGGTTGACGATAAATGTGCCGTTGGGGTTCAGGTTGTCCGACTCGGTGAAGTCGCGGCCTTCTGCTATTTCCATCCCGAAGAACGAGATGAAGTTGGGGTCTACAGGGAGGCAGTCCATCTGCACTCTCTGACCCTGATACGTGCGTCCCCAGCCCATCTTGCCCTGGGATACTACCTGGTTGCCGGCAAATGTGACATCGGTGATGTTGGGATTCTCCAGGAGCATCTGCCTGAGGGTCTCGCGGCTGCTGCCGATCTTGCTGCTTACGAAGAACTCCACTGTCTGCTCCCGGTCGAAGCCCATGTCGTAGTTCTTCATGTACTTGATCTGCACTGTGATGAACAGCGAGCAGAGTATCAGGATGAAGGAGATGACGTACTGGAAGCCCACGAGGACCGAGCGCATCTTGCGGCCCTTGGCCGAGAGGGAGAAGGAGCCTTTGAGGACCATGGCCGGATTGAAGGATGTGCTGTAGCGGGCGGGGAATATACCGGCGATGAATGCGGTGACTACAGCCACGCCTAAGCCTATAAGGATAATCGGGAGGTTGTCCGCAACCCGGAGCGAGCCGGATATGTTGGAGGCGATGGAGGAGGTGGCCGCAAGGGACATCATGCCCACGCTCAGGGCAAAGGCCAGCAGCACCAGTCCGAGGGCCCGCCAGAGCTGTGCCCATATCTGCTGTCCGCGGGTCGAGCCGATGACTCTGCGGGTGTTGATGCTCTTGATACTGAAGGGCACGGAGGCCATGGCGAAGTTGACGAAGTTGATAATCGCTATCAGCAGCACCAGTATCGAGACGGTGAGCAGGGTCATGGTGGTGGAGCGGTTGCCCTTGGCCATGTTGTCTCCTTCCATGTCGCGGGCGTAGTAGGCGTCATGCAGGTGGCTCAGACGGAAGTCAACCTGATCCTTAAATTCCGAATCCTCACCGAACATCACGGCCCCGAGCGAGTCCAGCAGCGGCTCTACGCCCTCGAAGGTCCTCATCTTCATGTAGCAGGGGTAGTTCCATTCCGAATAGTTGGTCATGGAGTAATCACCTAAATTGAGCAGCAGGTCGTTGTCCATGCTGGAGTTGTCCGGGAAGTCCTTGTACACTGCTACGATGCGCCAGGAACTGCCGTCTCCGCTCTTGGTGTCGAACTGGATGTCCTTGCCCACGGGAGACTGGCTGCCGAAGACCTTGGCCGCCGCTTTCTGGGAGATGACCGCTGTGCCGGGAGCCCGGTAACCGGAGGTGTCGCCCTCTATGAATTCGAACGGGAATACCCGAAGCAGGTCGAAGTCGGTCTGGGTGTACCGCAGCATGATGCCCGGTGTCTCGGTATTGGCCTCCTTGAACGGACTGCGGTTGCCGTTCTTGTAGTACCAGTAGCAGGATACGGCCTCCGCCTGGGGGAAGAATGTCTTCAGATGTTCTATGAGAGGTCTGGACAGCTGCACTCCGTAAACGCCCGGCGAAGTAGGGTCGGAGTATTCCAGCCTTACTATCTTGTCCGTGTCCGGATAGTTCAGGTCGTACCTGGTGTCATACACCACCTGTACCGTCAGTATCAGGAAGACCGAGAATGCCAGGGTCAGTCCTATGACGTTGAGGACGGTGGAGAAGGTTTTGTGTCTGTTGAATCTGAGTCTCATATTTTATGTGCAATTTAAATTTAAATTCCGAAAATCAATGTCATTCGGCCCGCAGGGAGTCAGCCGGGTTGCTCCTCGCTATGCTGTGGCACCGGATGATGACCACGGCGGCCAGTAATCCCAACAGGGCCGCGGCCACTGCGATGAACAGCCATACCGGAGCTGTCGCCTTCACATCGAATGACTTCAGCATAAGGTCAAATATGAAGTATGAGCCCACGCATCCCACTATTACGGCTATGACTGCCAGCCGTCCGATATCGCGGATAAAGATACCGATAATCTGTCCCGGTTGTGCTCCGTTGATCTTGCGCAGGGCCACTTCCTTGCGTCTGCGTCCGGTCTCGTCAGCGGTATATCCTATCAGACCGAACAGGGCTATCAGCACTGTCACCACACCTGCCGCGAGAATAGACTCGCGTATGGTCCTGGCGGGCTGGTAGGCATCGTAGATGGCCGATGTGTATGTCATGAGCTCGTAGCGGTCAGGTTCCACGCCGTCCAGCGCGCTCTGTATGCCGGACAGTACCTCCGGAGTCATGGAGGATACCTTGATTACCAGATAGTCACAAGGGTTCTCGTTGTAGAACAGTATGTTGGGCCGGGTGTCCTCGTATACTACCGTACCGACGCGGACATCCTCGAACACGCCTACAATGGTGAATACATCATCGCCGCTCTGGCTGTGCTCCGTCATCAGTATCTGCTTGCCGATGACTCCGTCCGTCCATCCGCGCAGTTCGCTGAGACGCTTGGCAAAGTTCTCGTCCACCATTACTTCCTTGGGGGTGGAGAAGTTGCGGCCCTCGACGATGTCGATGCCGAAGAGCCCGCTCCAGTTGGCGTTGGCCGAGTAGAGGTCGCCGACATTGAAAAGTTCCTCGCTCTCTCCCGGCATGTACACATTGTTTCCACTGCAGTAGAACAGCATGGTCTCGTCCGCCGTGCCGGCAATCTCGACTCCGGGAACGCTGCTCACGCTCTGCAGCAGGGCGTTGCGGGTAGAATACGGGACACCTGACATGGGGCAGCCTACCAGTCGGTCATAATCAAATCCGGGATCGTCATTGACCCACCGGTTGTACTGCATGGCGATCAGGCTGAGCAGTGATATGAGCAATGATGCGAGCACTATCTGGAGGAAAAGCAGGGTACGCTTCCATATCTTCTTGTTGTCAACATAGTTGCGGAATGCCACTGCGATGGGGATGCTCTGGAAGGCCCGTCCGGGAATCCAGGCGGCTATCAGCAGTACGACGGCGACGGTAAGAGCCAGCACCCACAGGCTCTGGGGGGAGAACAATGCCCCGAGGGAGGTGGTCAGTACGTACTCTATCGGGTTGCGGAGGGCAATGATAAGCAGTACTGCCAATATGAGGGATACAGCAAGGTTGATGAGAGTCTCCTTGAAGACAATGCCCATGATGTTGCTGTTGCCGGCTCCGTAGCAGCGGCGCACGGCCAGTCCTTTGGCCCTGCCGAGCAGGGAGGAGATGACAATCATGATGTAGTTCAATACCGATGCGAGAATCAGGGCGGCCGCCACCACTCCGAGAATGAGGTTGGTTCTCTTGGTGCCGGGGGACGAGGAGTGCTCTGCGGTAAGCGGGGACAGGGTATAGTGGATGTCCACGCCTGCGGATTTCAGGTCCTCCAGGGGCAGGTATTTGTCCTCCACGGTCGTGAGGGCGTCCTCGAGGGAGGCGGGATCTGTGCCCGGATAGAGCTTCACGCGGCTGATGTAGCGGTCATTGCCCACCCAGTTCATGGTGGAGCGGAAGTCGGATCCCATCATGCGCATCATCTCGTCCATCGCATCGAGGGATATTCCGATGTCGAAGCGGAAAGAGGAGTTCTCGGGGATGTCCTCGAAGACACCGCCGACCTCTATCGGGATAGTCGGGTAGCTCTCTAAGAAAATAAGCTGTCCTACGGCTTTCTCCACACCTCCCAGCATCTCGGCGAATGAGCGGGAGATCATCGCGCGGTTCCAGTTGGAAAGCACGTTCACGGGGTCTCCGGTGAGTATGGGACGGGGAAATACCTTGAAATGGTTGGTGTCGATGAGGACTACCTGAGTGTGGATTGTCAGCTTGTGGTTGTCCTGGGTGTAGACATTGCTCTGGTCATCGTATACGATGGGGGTGGCACGCGTGCCGTACATGATCTGAGGTATTTCCTGCCCGAAGTAGTACGCTACCGCTCCGGGGGTCTGGCTGTATTGCGAAGTACCTTCCTCACTTGCCTTTGTGTACTCCGATGTGATGCAATAGATGTCCTGCCAGTCGGGATAGAACTTGTCATAGCTGCTCTCGAAGGAGATCTTGGCTATGAGCACCAGTCCGACTGCGAGTCCCACCGCGAGGGAGAGGACCTTGAAGATGCCTATGTTGAGTTTTTTCATAACCGATGGTCTGAGGGTGGATGTTTATTTCTTGTTCTGAAGGATGAGCACGTCGTTCTTGCCGTAGTTCTCGTAGTTGGAGATGATGACCTTCTCGCCCGGTTTCAGGCCCTCGAGTACCTCATAGTACTGGGGATTCTGGCGGCCGATGCGGATGTCGCGGCGGTAGGCCTTGGTGCCGTCCTCTGAGAGCACGTAGATCCAGGTTCCTCCCGTGGACTGGTAGAATACTCCGCGGGGAATGTAGACCGACTGGGTGGGCTGTCCGAGCTGGAGGTTGAGATAGTAGGTCTGGCCGATGCGGATGTTGTCGGGACGCTCGCCCTCGAAATAGAAGTCAGCCTTGAACTGGCCCTCTGTCACTTCGGGATAGACTTTCTCCACTACTGTGCTGAAGTTGGCACCCTGACGCTCGAAGGTGGCGCTCAGACCGGACTGCACGCGGTCGATGTAGTGCTCGTCTATCCGGGCTTCGATCTTATAGTCCGACAGGTCGTTGACCTGGCCGATCTTGGTGCCCTCGGGAATCGACTGGCCGAGGATCACGTCGAGAGAGCCGAGCTGTCCGTCGATGGGGGACTTGACGTTGAGGTTCTCGACCCTCTGGCGCACGAGCTGGATGCTGCGGCGCATACTTTCCAGACTCTCCTCCAGATTGCCGATCTGGATAGAGCGGTAGATGGAGTCCTGCTTCTGACGGGCGATGACCAGCTCCAGGCTCTTGACCGCCAGCTCGTAGTCCTCCTTGGCCTGGAGATATTCCTCATGGGCAACCAGACCGTCCTCGTCGAGACGCCTGTACTGCTCGTATTTGCGCTTCTTGCGCTCGGTGTCGATGGTGTACTCCAGCCGCTGCTTCTCGAGGTCGAGCTTTTCCTGCTCCATGGTCACTGTGGTGTTCCTCAGAAAGTTCTCCTGCTCGGCCAGGTCGGCCTCGCTCTGGAGAATCTGCAGTCCGAGGGTGTTGTTGGACAGGCGGACAAGCACGTCGCCTTTTTTGACCATCGAGCCTTCCTCAATGAGTTTCTCCTCGACTACGCCGCCTTCAAGCAGGGATACCTGCACGACGGTGATGGGCTGTACCTGTCCCGATACCCTTACGTAGTCGTCGAACTCTCCGAGACGGACGTCGCCGATGGTGACGGTGTTGGCGTCCACCTTGAGGGTGGAGGACTTGTCCCTGAGCAGCAGCCAGAGGACGAATATTACGAATACTCCTGCGAGGAAGTACGGGATGTTCTTCTTGCGGAATACGGCGCGGATGCCTTTTTTCTTTTCAATGACTCTATCCATGATTGTACTGTTTATTCCTGATCAAGATATGTTATTCCTTTATAATACATGACCACTCTTTCCTTGAGCAGATACTGCAGGCCGCAGTTGAGCCTCTGGGCCTTGGCCTCCAGCAGATCGTTGGAGCTGGTCTGCAGCTCGATGACCGTCATCAGGCCTTCCTCGTACTTGCGGGTGTTGGCCTGGTGTGAGAGACTGAGCGCGCTGACCTTCTTGTCCGCCGAGACGAATTCCTTGGCTGCGCCCCTCATGTCCTGCACTGCCTTGCGGATTTCCACCTCGACCTCCTGGAACTTGATGTCCCGGTTGGCCTCCGCAGTGGCCAGGGCATTGCGCTTGCGGGCGATATTGTTGTATTTGTACAGCCCGTTGAAGATAGGGATGCTGATGCCGATGCCCACGTACTGTCCCTGCTTGGCGTTCATCTGGTTCCAGAAAGGATCGTTGACGGCGTATGAGCGGTCGTAGACGTAGCCGGTGGAGTATCCGCCCTGAGCGTAGATGTAGGGTACGAGGCTCCAGCGGGCGGTCTTGAGCTCCAGTTCCGCGTTGCGTACCTTGTATTCCTCGGCCTTGAATTCGGGCAGGAAACTGCGGGCGGCCGAGGCTATGCTGTCGGCGTTGCCCTCGTATGAGAACTGGCTGAACAGCACGGACGGCTCGATGACCGAGATCTTCAGGTCATCGTCCAGAGGGTAGTACATCACGCTTTTGAGAGTCAGGACGGCCTGTTCCAGGGTATTCTCCATCTTGGTGAGATTGAAGTCCTTGGAGGCCAGGTCGGACTCTATCTGCAGCACGTCCGCACTGCTCTTCAGGCCCAGCTCACACTGGATTCTGGCCTGCTCCAGGGTCCTGCGGGTCTCTTCAAGCTGCTCGCGGGCCAGATCCGCCATGCCCTGATTGTAGAGCACGTTGTAGTAGGCCTGGATGACTTCGAGGCAGATGTCGTCCTTGGTCACCTGCTCTTCCTCAATGCCCAGCAGCAGGGCGGTCTTGGCTATGCGAAGGCTGTTGACCGCCGAGAAGCCGTTGAAGATGTCCAGGTCGGCCGAGAGACTGTAGGAGTTGCTGAATGTGGTCGTGTTGGTGTAGACGTTGGTCTCGGGGTCGATACCTCGGCCGAAGCTGAATGAACCGGATGTTCCTGCCGATATCGTGGGGAGGAATCCGAAAGCGGCCTCCCTGCGGTCTATGCGGCGGTCGTCATTGGCTGCCTGCTGCACTCTCATCTTCGGGGAGTTGGCCACGGCATACCGCATACAGTCGTGCAGGGTCCATATTTCCGCCGGTTGCTCTGCCCGACCGTTGTTATCCTGTTCTGAGTCTGCGGTGTATGCCGCGCTTAGAGTCCTGGTGCCGGTATCCCCGCTGTATGTTCCGGTCAGGGAAAAGTCCGCCGGGATGTCCGTGCGCCACTGTGCGTCGGCTTTGAACGGACCCGCAGCCAGTCCCGCTGTCAGAATCAGCGTTGCGGCCAGGGCTTTATTATAGAAAGTGTGTCTCATTTTCAGTCATTGTTGAGTTATGCCTGAGATACTGCCACAATGATGCCAAAATAATTAAAATACAGAGAATCAGAATGTTGCTAAATTTACCCGTGTTTTTCATGTCAAATTTTCATACACCCTGTGTCCACTTTTTTGATATATGTTCTACATTTGCCACAAACTTTAAGACAATGAGCAAGAAACAGAGTCCGGACGGACGTGTGCTGGTGGTGGATGACAACAAGGCCATACTTTCGGCCCTGAGGCTCCTGCTGCCGTCCTATTTTGCGGAGGTGACCCTGCTCTCCTCTCCCAACGACCTGATGCACAGCATCGAGACCAAGCGGCCCGAAGTGGTGCTGCTGGACATGAACTTCACGGCCAAGGTGACTACCGGCAACGAGGGCCTGTTCTGGCTCGGCGAGATAAAGAAGACCTGGCCGGAGCTGCCGGTGGTGCTGTTCACTGCGTATTCTGACGTGGCCCTGGCCGTGGATGCGATAAAGCGCGGGGCATTTGACTTCGTCATCAAGCCTTTCGACAACGCCAAGCTGCTGTCCACCCTTCAGGCCGCCCTGCAGCTCAGCCGGAGCCGGCAGGAGGTCAAGCAGCTGCGCGAGATCAAGAACGAGATACGCAGCGACGGGCAGATGTACTGGGGGGACTCGCCCAAGATGAAGGAACTGCGCTCGATAGTCCAGAAAGTCGCCCGGACCGATGCCGGTATCCTCATCACCGGGGAAAACGGTACCGGTAAGGATATGCTGGCCGGAGAGATTCACCGTATGTCCCGCCGCAGTGGCAGCAGCATGGTCTGCGTGGACGTGGGCTCGCTGCCGGAGGGACTGTTCGAGAGCGAGCTTTTCGGTCACGTCAAGGGGGCATTCACCGATGCCCGTGCCGACCGTGCCGGCAAGTTCGAGGTCGCCTCAGGGGGAACGCTGTTCCTGGACGAGATAGGCAATCTGCCCCTGCATCTGCAGATGAAGCTGTTGACGGCCATCCAGACCCGGAGCGTGACCCGGGTGGGCAGCAATACTCCGGTCCCGGTGGATATCCGCCTGATCTGCGCGACCAACCGGGATCTGGCTCAGATGGTGGCCTCGGGGGAGTTCCGCGAGGACCTGTATTTCCGCATCAATACCATCCACCTGACCCTGCCGCCCCTGAGGGAGAGGCCCGGTGACATAGCTCCGCTGGCGCAGATGTTCATGCGCAGATTCGCGGCCAAGTACGGCAAGGATGTCGGCGGTATCTCCGAGGAGGCCCTGAAGGCCCTGGAGGGCTGCGTCTGGAAGGGCAATATCCGGGAGCTGCAGCATGTGGTGGAGAAAGCGGTGATCCTGGCTGACGGTCAGGTGCTGGATGTCGGTGACTTCTTCCCGGAGGGCAATATGCGTGCGGCCTCATCCGTACCGTCTCCGGCGGTTGCGGCCGGCAAGGTGATGACTCTGGACGAGATGGAGAGCGAAATGATCCGGGAGGCCCTGCGCCGCAATGACGGCAATATGTCGGCTGTGGCCCAGCAGCTCGGCATCACCCGTCAGACTCTGTACAACAAGCTCCGCAAATACGGACTCTAGCTCTTCTGCACCATGGGTTACAGGCATCTCATAATATCGCTCGTGCTGCTGGTGCTCTCGGCAGGGGCGGCAGTGTGGCTCCTGCTTTCGGGCCTGTACTGGGGTGCCGGCGGGGCTGTGCTCTGCGTACTCTTCCTGGTCTACAGGGTGATATCCATCTATACGGGCAACCTTCGGAAGCTCAATTATCTGCTGGGAGCGTTCGAGAACGGGGACCTGGCCTTTCATTTTGCGGAAAACTCGACCTTCCTGCAGGACAGGGTGTTCAATATCCTGCTCAACAAGGTCAGGGATTTTGTCTCGGAGCAGCGCAGTATGCGCGGTGCCAACGAGGCTTTCCACACGGCTGTGGAGAGTCTGTCCCGGACCGGTATCCTCGGGGTGCTGCCGGCCGGGGAGGTGCGGTGCAGCAACAGGGCGGTAAGAGCCATGCTGGGGATGCCGGAGATCAGGCATGTCTCGGACGTGGACAAGGTGCTGCCCGGACTGTCCCTGCGTCTGAAGGCCGTGGAGGACGGAGGTGTGCTGGAGATACCCGTCGGCTCGGAGCAGCGGGTGTACAATGCTCTGATAGAGTGCCGCACGGTGATGGACGGTCAGACACCCGTGCGGATATATGTCTTCGAGGAGAAAACCGACGATGCGGCCGAGGCCCGCTCGCAGGAAAATGCCCAGTGGCAGAAGATGACGCGCATCATCTCCCACGAGGTGCTCAATACGATTACTCCGATCGTCTCGCTCAGCGATACCCTGCTGGGCATGACCGGGGAGCGCAGTGTCCGCGAGGGGATAGAGGTCATCGGGGAGTCGGCCCGTGGCCTGCTCGGCTTCGTCAACGGCTACAGGGCCTTGTCCCGCGTACCTGTGCCTCAGATCCATCCGTTCAGATTCAGGGCCATGCTGGACTATGTGCTCCAGCCTCTTATGCCGGATGTCGAGGTTCTGGGGGGCCGGGTGGACATCGGCCTGGAGGACGAGGGGATGGTGCTCTTCGCAGACGAGCAGCTCATGCGCCAGGTGTTCGCCAACATCCTCAAGAATGCCGTCAACGCACTGCGCGACCGCTTCGGGGACGGCACCGCCGCCGCTTCTGTCAGTCCCGGACCCGCTGCCCACGGTGCCGTCTCCGCACATCCAGACCACGGTACAGACGATATCCCTCTTATCCGTATCTCTGCGTTTGTCAATGCCTCCGACAATACCGAGATCCATATTTCCAACAACGGCTGGCCCATTCCCGATGCTGACGCGGAACATATATTCGATCCGTTCTTCACCACCCGCGCCGAGGGCACCGGCGTCGGCCTGGCCCTGTCGCGCCAGATCATGCGTGCCCACTCAGGCACCATCCGCCTCGACCGCACCGACCCGGCCCTTACCACCTTCATCCTCACCCTCTAGCCCGCATCTTCGGTAAACGCACATTTTGAATAAAATAAGATACTTAAGGCTGGCTCCAATTGCCACTATGCATTTTCGTTGTATTGTATGCGTTTGATTAACAGTGTTTTATCAATTTGCCAATATGTTGAGTAGTGAGAAATCTGGGCTAAATGGGCAATTTGAGTGCGTCCTGACATTTTTGCATTTTGATAAGGTGTTGAAGGATCGGGTTATGCGATATGACGAAAATGTATAGTGGCGATAATGGCGGCCGTATGCGGCAGGCCGGTATATTCGGATTGCTTCTGGTGAGGGTTTTCCTGGCAAACACGTCGGCCTGCATCATATCCGCGATGAATCAGAGCGCAATCCGGGCAGGAATCCGGATGCTGCGTGCGGCCGGATCAAAACAAATGGGAGGGTTTGCGGATAGTTGTCAGAAATTTTGCAGGAAAAAAGTACCGTTACTGAATTAAACCATTACATTTGTAAATTAAGAAAGAATGTTTGTAAGTATGAAAAAGAACGAAGTGCTTGAGTGTCTTAAGACAAGACGCAGCATCAGGGCATTTGAGCCGGATAAGATGCCTTCAAAGGAACTTGTGGCCAAGGTGGTCGAGGCCGGGACTTTTGCTCCGACCGGTATGGGCAAGCAGTCACCTGTGATAGTGGCGGTTATGGACAAAACCGTGCGGAACCGTCTGTCAAAGATGAACGCCGATGTGCTCGGTTCGGCCTCAGATCCGTTCTACGGTGCTCCGGTGGTGCTGGTGGTGCTGGCGGACCGCAGCCGTCCGACTTACCTGTACGACGGCTCGCTGGTGATGGGCAATCTGCTCAATGCGGCCCATGCTCTCGGGCTGGGCAGCTGCTGGATTCACAGGGCAAAGGAGGTCTTTGACTCCGAGGAGGGCCGCGACTTGCTGAAACAGTGGGGCATAGAAGGAGACTATGAGGGGATAGGCCACTGTGTTCTCGGCTACTCAAAGGACGGAAAGGAGCCTCAGGCCGCTCCCCGCAAGTCGGATTATGTGCGTTATGTCTAAGGACCGCCGTAGATATTTTGACCAGCTGGCCGCTACCAGCCGGAAATATTATATGCCCTGGCTGTCCTCCTATATGAGGATAGGCGGGGGCATAAGTGTTCTGGAGATAGGCTGCGGTGAGGGCGGCAATCTGCTCCCCTTTGCCCAGGCTGGATGCTCTGTTCTGGGCGTGGACCTGGCTGAGGGTAAAATACGGGCAGCGGAGCAGTTCTTCGCGGAGGAAGGTACACCGGGCCGCTTTCTGGCTTCGGATATCTTTGAGGTAAAGGAGATGGAAGGACAGTTTGACCTGATAATCTGCCACGATGTGATAGAGCATATCATGGACAAGGAGGAATTCATGCGCAGGGTAAGACGCTATCTTGCGCCGGACGGTCTGGCCTTTTTCGCGTTCCCGGCCTGGCAGATGCCCTTCGGCGGCCATCAGCAGAACTGCCGCAGCAGAGTGCTTTCGCACTTGCCTTATTTTCACCTTCTTCCGAAAAATATATACAGATGGATCCTCAAACGCGGCGGTGAGTCTCCTGAAGCCATAAAGGAACTGTTGGAGATCAAGCAGACAGCTACGCCCATAGAGCGTTTCGAGAAGATAATACGGGACGAAGGCTTTCAGAAGGTGGACAGGCGTCTATGGCTGATAAACCCTCATTATGAGGCCAAGTTCGGACTCAGGCCGCGCCGGCTGTTCCGTCTTCCTGCCGGCATACCCTGGCTGCGCAACTTCTACACCACTTCCTGTTTTTATCTGCTGCGGTAGCGGCTTGTGGTGAAACCGCTGAAGCGTCGCAGGCCCTCTTCGACGTTGGCGCGGGGGCAGGCCAGGTTCCAGCGCATGAATCCCTCTCCCTCCGGGCCGTACATGGTGCCGGCATTGAGCCACAATTTTGCTTCCCTGAGCAGTGCTTTCTCAAGACTTTCCGAAGTCATCCCCAGACAGTTGCAGTCCATCCATGCCAGGTAGGTGCCTTCAAGTATGGTGACCGGGAAGTCCGGCAGATGCTCCCGGCAGAAATCCACCATATAGTCGTAATTGCCCTTGATGTATTCCATCAGCTGTAGCAGCCATTCCTCTCCCTCGTTGTAGGCGGCTATGGCGGCATCCACTCCGAAGGGATTGACATTGCCGATCTCATTGGTGCGGACACTGGCCTCTATCCTCTTGCGGAGAGTCACGTCCTGACAGACTATGTTGGCGATCTGGAGTCCTGCGATATTGAATGACTTGCTGGGGGAACAACATGTGACCGAATGTCTCTGGAAGTCCTCGCAGATGGAGGCAAACGGGGTGTAGGTGTAGCCCGGGCAGGTCAGTTCGCAGTGTATCTCGTCCGAGATGACGGTAATCCCGTGTCTGAGACATATCCTGCCGAGCCGGGTGAGTTCCTCTCTGGTCCATACCCTTCCGGCCGGGTTGTGAGGGTTGCAGAGCAGCATCAGCTTGACAGCCGGGTCTGAGGCCTTGCGCTCCAGGTCCTCAAAGTCCATCCGGTAGGTGCGGTCTCCGTAGATCAGGGAAGAGCTGACGGTCTCGCAGCCGTTGTTGCGTACAGTCGAGTAGAAACAGTTGTAGACGGGACCCTGTATCAGCACTTTATCCCCAGGTGAGGTCATGGCTCTGATGATGGCCGAGAGAGCCGGGACCACCCCGGTCGTGTAGATGATCCAGTCTTTTTCTATCTTCCAGCCGTGTCTGCGGCCGAACCAGCCTGTGACGGCATCGTAGTAAGTGTCCGGTACCCGGGTGTAGCCGAATATTCCGTGCTCTACTCTGCGCCGCAGGGCTTCTGTGACGGCCGGAACTGCGCGGAAATCCATATCCGCCACCCACATGGGCAGTACGCCGTCATCCTCCGCACCGTCCCATTTGATTGAATTGGAGCCTCTTCTGGGAATTATCCCGTCGAAATCGTATGTCATCGTCTGTTTCTAGTTTCTATTATGCTGCCGGATTATCAATTTCCATGCCGTATGCTTGATAAAAGCTGTTGTTATAGATTGAGGAAAGATTTTATATTTTTGTGAAAATTTAAAAATCTGAGAAAATTATGAAAAAATACATTTTCCCTGCAGCCGTGGCCTTCTGTGCCTTGTCCGCTGCGTTCATGTCTGTAAGCTGTGTCTCTTCGGAAGCGGAGTCAGAGCCGTATGCAGTCCTGGCACCGGTATCATTTGCAGAGGACTCCGCCGGTTGGGAAGGAGTAGTTGCAAGTCTGCAGAGGATGCATGATGCTGAGGTTCTGCGATTTGACGATGACCCGACAGAACTTGAGGCTCAGTTGAGGGCCCTCAATCCCAGGTACGTGGCCGTGGTGGACGTGCCTGAGAACATAGGCCGCGACTATGTCATCGACCTCAATCGGATGAGCCGCAGGATGGATGATGACCCGTATGCGGATTTTCTCTGGGGCATAGTTACCGGCTATGATGCCGCCGCTGCGCAGAGGATGGTGGACAACTCCGTGGAGCCGATGGTGATACGCAGTGGAGTGGGCTCGATCAAGGAACTCGAGTCGGCCAAATGGTTTGATGAATATGCTTTCGTGGATGACCACGTGGTGGGAATGTGCGGAGAGAAAAGACTGGGCGAGGATTCGCTGACATATAAGGAGATACCCTATAAGACCGATTTGCAGGGGGCGCATGAGCGCATCAGGGCATACGTGCAGAAGCGTTTCGGGCAGGAGGTGCCGGATGTGCTGCGGCAGTTCCTGGAGTATTACGAGGCCATAGAACCGGATCTGGTCGTGACGGCTTCCCATGCCACTGAGATCAATCTGGAGATGCCCGGCTCTGTCGGCAATATCCGCTGCCGGGACGGACGCCTGTATGTGGATTATCCCGGAGAGCAGAGATTTGTACGGGACCGGGACAGACGAATGGTATATCTTCCCATAGGTAACTGTCTGATAGCAAATGTCAACAATACGGACAGCAGTATGGCTGTGGCCTGGATGAACAGCCAGCAGGCGACTGCCTTTGCCGGATACGTGGTGACCACCTGGTACGGCCGCAATGGATGGGGCGGTCTGAAATACCTGATTACCAACCCGGGCCGTTACTCAGTGCCCGAGGCTTTCTATATGAACCAGCAGGACATGATGGCCCAGATAGCCGCGTGGAACGATTCCCTGACTGCGGCACCGTTTGATTACGACGCGGATTATTTCGAGACCCTGCCGTCGGAGCTGGTGCGTATGGCGGCTCCCGACACACTGTCGGATGAGGAACTGTTTTTCTGGTTCGGCTTCTGGCATGACCGCGACGTGCTGGCCTACTACGGTGATCCGAAATGGAATGTGAGGATGCAGGAGGTGCCCGGCGAAAGCGATTTTACAGTGACCTCAGAGTTTAAGCGTCTGAGCCGTGACGAGGCTGCCGCCACCGGAGCTTCCCGCCGCTGCGTGATTACCGTGGAGACCTCCCCTGAGTTCAGTCTGCTCCGGATGCAGGGCGACGGCTTCAAGCAGGAGCATGTCCTCGACCTGCCGTTCAGCTATTTCTTCCCTCACCGCCTGAACAACCCTGTCCTGCCCGAAGGCGAGACCCGCAACATCGTGGTGGACGAGAACTTCCTGCTGCTCTACGATCCTGCCTTCGAACCCGGACAGACCTATACTTTCGAGGTGCTCTGCGACTGAAATTCAAGTAGAATCTAAAATCCAAATTCCTTGCGTATCAGGTCTACAGAGTCCAGAAGCTCCCAGCCGAAGAACTGAATATCCTTTTCAATCTTCCGGCCCTCACGTATCAGCTCCACCTTGCGCCTGAAAGGGTCGCGTCCGAAGTGTCCGTAGGAGGCTGTCGGCAGGTAGATGGGGTTCTTGAGGCCGAAACGCTCTATGATGGCTGCAGGACGCAGGTCGAAGAGGGTACGTATCCTGGCGGCAATCTCTCCGTCGGTAAGTCCGGTTCTGGATGTCCCGTAGGTATTGACGAAGATGCTGACCGGCTCGGCGATGCCTATCGCATAGGCCAGCTGGATGAGTATCTCGTCGGCAACTCCGGCCGCCACCATGTTCTTGGCGATGTAGCGGGCGGCATATGCGGCCGAGCGGTCTACCTTGCTGGGATCCTTGCCAGAGAAGGCTCCGCCTCCGTGTGCTCCCTTGCCGCCGTAGGTGTCCACGATGATCTTGCGGCCAGTGAGTCCGGTGTCCCCGTGCGGGCCTCCGATGACGAACTTGCCGGTGGGATTGACGTGCAGGACGATGTTGCCGTCAAAGAGCCGGCGGGTCCTCTCCGGCAGCCTGGCGATGACGCGGGGCAGGAGTATCCGCTCGATGTCGTCCTTGATGCGGGCCTGTACGGCTGCGTCGTTCTCCGGAGTACCGGGCACCATGCCGGGAGCGGCGGGGAAGTCGTCATGCTGTGTGGAGACCACTATGGTATGTACTCTGAGAGGCTTGTGGTCGTCGCTGTACTCTATGGTGTACTGGGATTTGGCATCCGGGCGGAGATAGGGCATCAGCTGTGGCTCCTCACGGCGTATCCTGGCCAGTTCTATCAGGGTTATGTGTGCGAGCGTAAGAGGCAGAGGCATGTACTCCTCGGTGTCGTTGCAGGCGTAGCCGAACATCATGCCCTGGTCTCCGGCCCCCTGCTCCTCCTTGACTTCGTTGACGACCCCCCTGTTGATGTCGGGAGACTGCTCGTGCAGGGCCGAGAGTATGCCGCAGGACTTGGAGTCGAACATATAGTCGGCCTTGGTGTAGCCGATGCGGTCTATGACTCCGCGGGTCACGTGCTGTATGTCCACGTATGCGTTTTCCGAGCGGACCTCGCCGCAGATGACGACGAGCCCGGTGCTGACAAAGGTCTCGCAGGCAACCTTGGCCTCGGGATCCTGACGCAGAAAGTCATCGAGAATAGCGTCCGATATCTGGTCGGCCACTTTGTCAGGATGGCCCTCCGAAACTGATTCTGAAGTGAAAAAGTATGACATATCGTTATGCGTTTATATAAAAAAATAAATCTCTTCCGTGTGAGTTTACGGAGAGATTTGACAAAACACTAACTGTATGAAAGAATCATTTTAGCATTTTTTATTGTGGTTGCAAGCAGTCAAATCTGTCCACAAACTCTGCTCTCCTTCGGAAAGCGGGCGCAAATATGAGAACAATTTTTCAATTCTCCAAATTTTCTTACATCGCAGTCTCGAATTCGCGGAGGAAGCGGATATCGTTCTCAAAGTAGAGGCGGAGATCCTTGACCTGCCATTTGAGCATGGCGATGCGCTCCACACCCATTCCGAAAGCGAATCCGGTGTACTCCTTGGGGTCGATGCCGCAGGCTTCCAGTACGTTGGGGTCAACCATGCCGGCACCCATAATCTCCAGCCAGCCGGTGCCCTTGCAGATATTGCAGCCCTTGCCGCCGCAGATGTTGCAGCTGATGTCCACCTCGGTGCTCGGCTCGGTGAAGGGAAAATAGGAGGGACGCATCCGGATCTTGGTGTCCGGTCCGAACATCTCCCTTACGAAGATCAGGATGGTCTGCTTGAGGTCAGCGAACGACACGTTCTTGTCTACGTAAAGGCCTTCCACCTGATGGAAGATGCAGTGGGCGCGGGCGGATATGGCCTCGTTGCGGAACACCCTGCCCGGGCAGATGACCCTGATGGGCGGCTTGCGGGTCTCCATAGTCCTTACCTGCACAGAACTGGTGTGGGTGCGGAGCAGTATCGGATTGACTCCGGAGGAGATGAAGAAGGTGTCCTGCATATCTCTGGCCGGATGATCCGGAGGGAAGTTGAGGGCCTCGAAGACGTGATGGTCGTCCTCTATCTCGGGGCCTTCCGCCAGGGCATAGCCCTGCTTGCGGAAGATGGATATGATCTCCTCGCGGGTAATGGATATCGGGTGACGGGTTCCCAGCTCGAAATGGTCTCCGGGCATGGTCATGTCGAATGAGGGCGCGGAGCCTTCGGCGGACTCGTCCGCCTTTGCCCTGAGTTCCTCAATCTTGGCGGCCGCCATGTTTTTGAGGTTGTTCAGCTTCTGTCCGAACTCCCTCTTGCGGTCGGCCGAGATGGTCCTGAACTCGTCGAAAAGCTGGGTGATCTCGCCCTTCTTTCCCAGAAGATGGACCCTTAACTCTTCTATTTCCTTTTCACTCTTGGCTTTGGCTTCCTGAATCTCTTTCAGGATGCTTTCAATCTTCTCGTTGAGCATCGTTTATCGTATATGACTGTGAGTTATGTATTATTCCCATTTTACCGCCTTACGGGACAGGGGCATGGTCATGCAGCGTGCTCCGCCGCCTCCACGGGGCAGCTCCGAGCCTTCGATGGTGATGACGCATCTTTTGTCGCCTTCCACGGATGCCTTCCCGTCGATGAAATCCCATGCGGGGATGATCTCGAAACCGTGCTTTGCCAGCTCGTCGAGGGTATGCGTGTTGCGGGCATAGGATATGACCTTGCCGGGTGCGAATGCGAAGAAGTTCGCACCGCTGTGCCACTGTTCCCTCTCCTGATCCCATTCGTCGGCCTCACCGCCGCAGATGATCGGCTCCAGATCCATGCCTAGCCTGCGCAGGACGGAGAGGATGTTGGATACGCTGTTGATCTTGACTACCTTGCCGTTCTCCATGGTGATGTGGACGGTCTGATACTGGTTGTCTCCCAGGATAAGAGGCTCGAACACCATGCATTTGTCCCTGTCGAGCAGGGTGAATACCATGTCGAGGTGGATAAATGACTCAGGGGAGTGGGGCAGCTGCTGTACGATGATGTGGCGCCGTCCCTCGGGCGCGAGGGCTCCCAGTCTTGACGCCAGCATGTCTATGCCCTGGGTGCTGGTCCTCATGCCGTTGCCTATCAGCAGGATGTCTTCCCTGGCGATGAGTATGTCGCCGCCCTCCATGTAGAGGTTGGTGTTGCCGGGCTGGTGGTCGTAGGCGTTGATGATACCGCACTCGAACTTACCGCTGCCCTTGTAGATGGCCTCCATGATCAGGGACTCGCGCATCCTCACCTTATTGGCCATCTTGCAGATGAGGGCGTTGTCGCCTATTGTCACTGCCGCGTCGCGGGTGAAATAGAAGTTGTACAGGGGAAAGAGGGCATAGTAGTCCTCGTTGAGGAATGAGGTCAGAGTGTTGATCTTGGCCGGAAGTCCCTCGATGAGGACTTTTGCCAGCTTGGCGGAGGACATCTCCATGAGCATGTCGAAGTAGTCGGTGACCTGCTCCATAACGCAGATCTTGCCGACCAGTGCCTGTCTTTCAACTTCGTTGTCAAGCACTTTCACAAGCAGGTCGTGAACGCTGTATACTTTTGCCAGGCGGGACAGCACTCCGCTGAGCTGCTTGTATTCTTCCTGAGCGATCGAGAGGTTGAGGATGTCGCTGTACAGGGCTCTCTGAGCCATCTTGGGAGTCATGTTCTCAACTTCCGCTCCGGGTGTATGAAGCAATACAGCCTCGAGATCTCCTATCTCGGACTGGATGTTTATCTTCAGTGGTTTCTTGTCTGTCATATAGTTTTTCCTTTGAGTTTACATATATCTTGATTTCTCATTGACGGCCAGGTCCGTGATTACCTCCTTGAACTTGGCTCCGTCTCTGGGGCATATCATCAGAACATCGTCGGTGTTGATGATGAGATAGTCCTTCATGCCTTTGACTACCACCAGCTTGTCTTTCTCATGCGAGATGATGACGCTGCCTGATGTCGAGTCTATCAGACTGTCTCCGCATTTGATCAGATTGCCGTTGCTGTCCTTTCCAGCGTGGAGGTACAGGGACTCCCATGTGCCCAGGTCGGACCATCCGAACGAGGCCTGGAACACCCAGGCGCGGCTGGTCTTCTCCATCACTCCGTAGTCTATCGAGATGGCGGGGCAGTCCTCGTATATCCTCGTTATGAAATCCTGCTCTTTCGGGGTGTTGTAGTAGGCGTCTCCGTCCTTGAACAGGGAGTACACTTCGGGAAGCCATTTCTCCAGAGCAGAGCAGATGGCCGATACGTTCCAGACGAATATGCCGGAGTTCCAGAGAAACTCTCCGCTCTCGACGAAGACCTTTGCCAGATCTTCGTTGGGCTTCTCGGTGAAAGTCTTTACCTTGTATGCTATGTTGCCGTCAATGGTCTTGGACTGCTTCATGTTGCACTGGATGTATCCGTAGCCGGTCTCGGGACGGGTAGGGTCGATCCCCAGGGTAAAGAGTTCGTCCTTGCCGGAGGCATATTTCATGGCCGTCGAGATGGTGTCAATGAAAAGCGAGTCATTGGATATGAAATGATCCGAGGGAGCCACGACCATCGTGGCATTCGGGTTCTGGTGACGTATCTTCGTGGCCGCATAGGCTATGCACGGGGCAGTGTTGCGCCTGTAGGGCTCCGCCAGGATGTTCTCGGACGGAAGGTCGGGCAGATGCTGCTGTACCAGGTCGGCGTAGGCGGCTGAGGTCACCACTATGATATTCTCTTTAGGGACAATCTTTGTGAAACGGTCGTATGTGAGCTGTAGAAAACTCTTTCCTATTCCCAGAATGTCGAGGAACTGTTTGGGTAATGCGTTTCTGCTTATAGGCCAGAAACGGCTTCCGACCCCTCCGGCCATAATCACGCAATAGAAGTTCTTGTCCATATCAGGTTCTTTTATATAGTTATGCTCTGTCTCTCATTCTCAATCGGAAAGAATGCGTCCTTGATGAAACTTATACGGCGGATACTGCGCTCTCTGTCAAGTATGACGGATACGATGTCGAAGTGGATGTCTGCCTGCATCTTCCGTGCCCGGAGGTAGGCTCCTGCCGCAGCTTTCAGGTTGCGCTGTTTTCTGTAGTTCACGGCCCGCTCAGGCTCCAGGCATGTCGGTCCGGTCCTCGTTTTCACCTCGACGATATGGATGCCGTCTTCATGCCCGACTATCAGGTCAACTTCCTTATGCCTGCAATGCCAGTTTCTTTCAAGCAACTTATATCCGTTCTGCAAAAGGTATTCCAAAGCCGCGTTCTCGCCTGCTCTTCCTATGCCGACATTGCTGCTTGCGGTCTTGTCATCTTCCTGTGTGCAGTCACCGGCATTGTCTCCGCGCTTTGCCTCTCTCTTCATGTGCCCGCACCTTGTATCACCTCGTCCGGCTCTGCCGTCATGCGGCATTCCGGCTCTACGCCCGGATTTCCTTTCCCTTCCTGTCCCGCCTATGTTGACGGGCCTCTGCATTCTGTTCCTACGCCTCATCCTCTCCTTATTTTTATAATATCGCACAAAGATAACCAAAATACTTCTATCCGCAGCCCGATTGCCAAAATTTTAAAAATGTTGTCAAAAAGTTTGGAAATAAAAAATTAATGCCTATCTTTGCCGTCCCAATCGCGGAAATAGCTCAGTTGGTAGAGCACGACCTTGCCAAGGTCGGGGTCGCGAGTTCGAGTCTCGTTTTCCGCTCTAAAGGTCAGTTTCCCGCTGACCTTTTTTCGTGCCCTGACCTTCCGGGCTGTTCCTCGAACTCGCGGCCCCGAGTCACCCTCCGTCGGAGGGCCGGGGAGGATATGAGAGTGCGCGTATCCACGTCGCAGACGTGGGTTCGAGTCTCGTTTTCCGCTCTAAAGGTCAGTTTCCCGCTGACCTTTTTTCATTCCCGGTATAATTGCCAAAAATGGTTGGCGAAGTTGTTATAAGTTGCTAAAATAGTGTAATATATCGAAATTAGATGAAATGCGTTTCATCTAATGAGTGATAATCAAAAAATAAGGAGGCGCTAGCGCTGTCTGGAGTGCGGGAACGGTAAGTAGAAGAGCACCCTGCAAATGCAATGTGTTGAATATGTGATAGTTGTGAATTGGGTGCGAGATTTTGGACGATATTTAAGGGGCGGCAGGAACACTATGTTTTTGCAAGTCTATGATTATTAGCTGTTTGCAAAATAGCTCTGCGCTTATGGTTACCGTTGTGCCTGCTTTTCTAAGGGATATGTCGTCATAGCCTTTTGATAGAACATGCTTTTGTGGGTGCTCAGATATCAAAGTTCGAGTTTCGTTTTCAACTGACCTTTTTTAGTGCCGGTACTTTAATCGCAATAAATAGGGGTTGTTTTTGTGGGGAATATGAGTTAATTTTGACGATTGAATTTTAAAAAGCCACAGCAAAATGTTCGCAAAAGAAGTTTATATCAACCGGAGGAATGTCCTGAAGACCAAGGTCGGCTCCGGTATTCTTTTATTCCTGGGCACAGGCGAGGCTGCCGTAAACTATGCCGGCAATGCCTACCGCTACCGTCAGGACAGTACCTTTAATTATTATTTCGGCCTGACGGATCCTGATCTGGCCGCTATTATCGACCTGGAGTCCGGCGAGGAGATTATTTTCGGCAACGATGTCGATATCGACGATATCATCTGGATGGGACCTCAGCCGCTGATCAGCGACAAGGCTGCCTCGGTGGGTGTCTCCAAGTCATTCCCGTTCGCGGAACTGGAGAAATATGTCTCCAGGGCGAAGGCTCAGGGCCGCAGGGTGCACTTCCTGCCCCCGTACCGTTACCGCAATATGATTCTCCTCAACCAGATGCTCGGAATGCCTTTCGACAGGATGCGTGCAGAGGCTTCGGAGGAGTTCATCAAGGCGGTGGTGTCCATGAGGCTCATCAAAGAGCAGCGCGAGATAGAGGAGATAGACAAGGCCTGCAACATCGGCTATGCAATGCACTTTACGGCCATGAAGATGGCCAGGCTGGGCATGGTGGAGCAGCAGCTGGTCGGTGTGATGGAGGGCATCGCTGTCTCCGAGGGACTTATGCCGTCTTTCCCGACGATTCTCTCGCAGCACGGCGAGACCCTGCACAACCACAAGCATGACGGTGTCCTGACAGACGGGAAACTGATAGTCATAGATGCGGGTGCTGAGTCCAATACCAATTACTGTTCGGATTTTACCAGGACTATACCGTCTTCAGGCAAGTTTACCACGAAGCAGAAGGAGATATACGACATAGTGTCGGCAGCCAATAATCTGGCGCAGAGCGTGGCGCGGCCCGGCATCACCTACACTGAGGTACATCAGGCAGTGTCCCGTCTGATGGCTCAGGGGCTGATCAATCTCGGTATTCTCAAGGGCGATCCGGACGAGATAGTGGCGGCCGGAGCGCACTCGGTGTTCATGCCTCACGGTCTGGGCCACAATATGGGTATGGACGTACACGATATGGAGGATCTCGGAGAGGATTACGTAGGTTATGACGATACTTACAGGCGCAGCAAGCAGTTCGGTCTCGGTTCGCTCCGCATGGGCAAGATGCTCGAGCCCGGTCATGTGGTTACAGACGAGCCGGGTATCTACTTCATACCTGCCCTGATTGAGAAATGGAAGAAAGAGGGTATCAACACTCAGTATATCAACTTCCCTCTGCTGGAGAAAGAGTATTACGATTTCGGCGGTATCCGTCTGGAGGACGATATCCTCATCACCGAGAAGGGCTGCCGTCTGCTCGGCTCCAAGCGTCTTCCCATCACCACAGAGGATGTGGAGCGCGAGATGGCCGACAATTCTCTGTAACAGCGGATCGATCTTGCGCAGAAATGAAACAGCCGGGCTGTCGTCACGACACTCCGGCTGCTTTGACTAATCATTAACCCTGTTCAATATATCTACTTCATGTTTCAGACATCAATTATTGCAGAGCAGGGTGATATGTGACACGGATTTTATATAAATCTTATATCGAAAGGATGTGCGAGATGTCGTACCACTTGGTGTTGATCTCGTTGTGGCGGCTGCATGCCTCGGCAAAGGGTGTGAATACGGTCTCGTTCTGCATCTGGCCGACCATGACGGCTGTGCGTCCCTCGAGCAGGGCCTTTACGGCCTCGCATCCCAGGACGCTGGCCAGAACGCGGTCGTTGCAGGTCGGCGAGCCGCCCCTCTGGATATGTCCGAGAGTCGTGACGCGGGTCTCGTAGTCAGGTATGCGCTCCTTGACCTTGGCGGCTATGTCCATCGCGCTGCCCAGGTCGCCTCCCTCGGCTACGATGATGATGCCGGAGGTCTTGTTCTTGCGCCTCTCGAACTGGAGGTATTCGCACAGGCTCTCGATGGTGGTGGGTATCTCCGGTATCAGAGTGGCCTCTGCGCCGGTCGCGATGGCCGTGTTGAGGGCAATGAAGCCGGCGTCACGTCCCATTACCTCCACGAAAAAGGCCAGGTTGTGGCTGTCGGCCGTGTCGCGCAACTTGTCTATGGCCTGTACGGCAGTGTTTATCGCCGTGTCGAAACCGATGGTGAAGTCGGTTCCGTAGATGTCGTTGTCTATGGTGCCGGGAACTCCGACTATGGGGAGTCCGTACTCCTTATATAATAAATCTGCGCCGCGGAACGAACCGTCGCCTCCGATGACTACCAGTCCGTCGATGCCCAGTTCCCTGAGATTCTTGTAGGCCTTTTCCCTTACGAGTCTGTCCTTGAACTCGGGGAAACGGGAGGATTTGAGTATCGTGCCTCCCTGTGATATGATCTTGGATACGGAGTGGGACTGCATGGGCACGAAGTTCTTGTTTACTATGCCCTCATATCCCTGATAGAATCCGTAGATTTCCTTTCCGTTGAAAATGGCCGTTCTTACTACCGCTCTGATGGCTGCGTTCATACCCGGTGCGTCTCCTCCTGATGTCAGGACACCGATTCGGTTGATTTTACTCTTGATTGCCATATTTATATTTCCTCAAAATTTTAAATTCGGCGCAAAGATATGGTTTTCTGTAATTATTTTTACTTTTGCCCCTGCTTTTTAGGTTACAATAAGATTACAGGATGAAGATAGGAGACCTTGATCTCGGGGACAGGCCCCTGCTGCTGGCACCCATGGAGGACGTGACCGATCTTTCTTTCAGATATGTCTGCAAGAAGTTCGGAGCGGATATGATGTACACGGAGTTCATATCCTCGGACGGACTGATACGCGATGTGCCGGGGTCGCTGTATAAGCTGAGGATATTTGACTATGAGCGTCCGATCGGTATGCAGATATACGGTCACATACCAGAGGCGATGGTGGAGTCGGCCCTGAGGGTGGAGGCTGCCCGTCCTGATGTGATAGACATCAATTTCGGCTGTCCTGTCAACAAGATAGCCCGTCGCGGCGCAGGCTCCGGCATGATGCGCGAGCCGGACAAGATGGTGGAGATTACCCGCAGGGTGGTGGATGCGGTCAAGCTGCCTGTTACGGTCAAGACCCGTCTGGGCTGGGACGAGGACAGCAAGATCATCGTGGAGCTGGCGGAGCGGCTTCAGGACGTAGGCATCAAGGCTATAACGATACACGGCCGGACCCGCTGCCAGATGTACAAAGGCGAGGCGGACTGGACTCTGATAGGGGAGGTCAAGCGCAATCCGAGGATGAGGATACCGGTCATCGGCAACGGTGACATCAAGACTCCTCAGGATGCGGCCAATGCTTTTGAACGGTATGGGGTGGACGGTGTGATGGTGGGACGCGCCAGCTTCGGGCATCCGTGGATCTTCCGGGAGATGAGGCACTATCTGGATACAGGGGAGGAACTTCCGCCCATGAGTGTAGGCGAACGGGTAGCCCTGGCAAAGGAACATTTTGCCAAATCACTGGAGTTCAAGGGCGAGCGGACGGGAGTGCTGGAGATGCGCAGGCATCTGTCCTGCTATTTCAAGGGACTTCCGGACTTCAAGGAGACAAGACTGCGTCTGGTGACCGAGAACGATCCGGCCAGAGTGCTGGAGATACTTGACTATATAGGTGAGCGCTGGGGCGGAGCGGACGGGCCTACTCAATCTTCTCCCCTGTCCACGACTCTATAAGGGCCTTGCAGGCGACGGCTCCTACGGGAACGGCTATTACCAAGCTGCTGAAGATGCGCAGGAAGTCGGAGTTCATGTGCAGCCACTCGCGGCATATGTATGAGATCAGGATGTATGTCACTACTGCGAGTGCGATGCAGATAGCCACTGCGGCTATTTTTCTTTGCAGAGAGATTTCGATTTTCTTCATAACGGATACAAGGTTAATAGGTTTTGTGCCTCAAATATAGCAAAAATCCTATATTTGTCAGAAAATAAAATTCAGGAAGTATGAAAAAAGGGCTTATTCTTGTTGTCTTGTCAATTGCTCTTATTACGCATTTGTCTTGTACAGAAACACTCGATAATGACGCAGTTGTTTTGGATGAATCAATCTATGATACAGCACAGAAAGTGTTTCCGGATACAGTATGCATATTCTCGGACACTGTCCTTTCCTCACATGCCTTGATGATTGACGGAAGGTATGCCGTACTGAGCATGGATGACCGTACATCGTACTTTTTAAAGGTATATGACACAGAGACCATGATGCCTGTGACTGATTATCTGCATTATGGAAACGGGCCGTATGAGGTGCTTGGAGCGTCAGTGGAGATTACGGATGGAAGAATGGTTGTGCATGATCGCATCAACAGTGTTGTTTATCAGATGCCGTGTACGGATGTGCTTGTTGGAGGAAATCTTATTGACAGAAAGTATGCCTTCATGTCCAATGAGGTATTGCCATATGGAGACGGCTTTGTGGCACTTAATCCTTACTGGTTTGAGGATGAGCGTTTGGGTATAAGTAACGGTGAGCCCAGACTGTTCTTTTCTGACGGGATGGAAATATGCTATGATGATACGAAATTGCGTTCCAATACCGCTATGGATGCTGACTTGCTGTGCTCCTCTCCCAATGGCAGGATTGCATACGTGGACAGGTATTGTCCGCTGGTAGAAATCTATGATGATACCCTTGGTCTTGTCCGTAAGGTCTTTGGACCGGGTACTGAGATGCCCCTGTACAGGCAGAACGGCGATATCAATATTGTATGGGAAGAACTTCCGCTGACCACGTGGCAGTCTGCCTGTGCCGACGATGATTATATATACCTTCTTTGGAACGGGATAAAGGATGACCAGAAAGTGGAAAGACCGCAGACCTATATGTATGAGGCTGACGGTGAGGAGAAAGACCTGCTGCTGGTTGTCCTGAACTGGGAAGGAGCTTTTGTTAAGGCTTTCCGACCTCAGGGGCTGACATCTTATTCTGTGCTTAGTGTCGGCGATGGAGATGGTGTTGTTTATGCCTCCAGCGTGGATTCGGATATGACGCATCTGTCAATTCTGAACTATCGTATCTTCTGATTCTCTGCATATTGTTTTGCTGGGTTGGAAATTTTGTATATCTTTGCACCCCCTTATAATAGGGGGATTGCAACAAAATTTAATGTATTAACTTAAAAATCAACACAGTGGACACATTAAGCTACAAAACAGTGTCGGCTAACCCGAACATGATCGAGAAGAAATGGGTAGTGGTTGATGCAACAGACCAGATCGTGGGCCGCCTTGCTTCCAAAGTGGCAATCATGCTGCGTGGCAAGAACAAGGTGTACTACTCTCCGAACATGGACTGCGGTGATTATGTCATCATAATCAACGCCGAGAAAGTCCGTTTCACCGGAAAGAAGCTCACCGATAAGGTCTATGTACGTCACACCGGTTATCCCGGAGGTCAGCGTTTCGCTACCCCCAAGGAACTTCTCGCCCGCAAGCCGGAAGCCGTAGTTAGGGAGGCCATCCGCAAGATGCTCCCCAAGACCCGCCTGGGTGCGCAGATGTACAGGAACCTTCATGTATATGCAGGTCCCGAGCATCCTCATCAGGCTCAATCTCCAGTATTAATCAACATTAACGAACAAAAGTAAACAGAGCATGGAAGTAATCAACGCCCTTGGAAGACGTAAATCTGCTGTCGCTCGCGTTTATGTGACTACAGGCAAAGGCAACATCACCATCAACGGCCGTACCCTTGAGGAGTACTTCAAGGAGGAGACTCTCCGTTATATCGTGAGACAGCCTCTGAATGTGACTGAGACTCTGACCGATTTCGACATCAAAGTCAATCTTGACGGCGGTGGCATCAAAGGTCAGGCCGAGGCACTCCGCCTTGCCATATCCCGCGCACTCTGCGAGATCAACAAGGAGGCCTATCGTCCGGTTCTGAAGTCCAACGGTTTCCTCACCCGCGATGCCCGCGAGGTCGAGAGGAAGAAACCCGGACAGCCCGGTGCACGTAGACGCTTCCAGTTCAGCAAACGTTAGTATTTACGTAGAACATTCAGAATGCACAGTCAGGATTCAAAACGGACAGACCCCTGTAAAGGTTACTGCGCGTTTGTCCTGCTGCGAGAAATTTGGAAGACCGGCAGCATAGCCGCTACTTCGAGATTAACAAAGAGAACTCTTGTATAACACAGAGACAAAATTTAACAAAACAATGCCCAGAACAAATTTCCAAGATTTACTTGATGCAGGTGTTCACTTCGGTCACCTGAAGAGAAAATGGAATCCCAAAATGGCTCCTTACATCTTCATGGAGAAGAACGGAATCCATATCATAGACCTGCATAAGACTGTTGTCAAGATAGACGAGGCCGCGAACGTAATGAAGCAGCTCGCCCGTGCGGGCCGCCGTATCCTCTTCGTGGCTACCAAGAAACAGGCAAAGGACATCGTGGCAGAGTATGCCCAGAGTGTCGGTATGCCTTACGTGACTGAAAGATGGCCCGGTGGAATGCTCACCAACTTCCCCACCATCCGTAAAGCTGTCAAGAAGATGCACACCATCGACGAGATGATGACCAACGGTACCTTCGAGACCCTCGCAAAGCGTGAGCGTCTCCAGATTACCCGTCAGAGAGCCAAGCTTGAGAAGAACCTCGGTTCCATAGCTGACCTCAACCGTCTTCCTGCAGCCCTTTTCGTAGTGGACGTACAGAAAGAGATGAACGCCGTAAAGGAGGCCAACCGTCTCAACATCCCGGTTATCGCAGTTGTTGATACATGTTGCGATCCCACACCTATTGATTATGTGATTCCCGGTAACGACGACGCCGCCAAGTCCGTATCAGTGATCCTCGATGCTCTTTGCGGAGCCATCAAGGAGGGACTGGAAGAGAGAAAGCTCGAGAAGGACAAAGAGGAGGAGGCCCGCGAGGCTGACAATGCCGCTTCCGGCAAGAAGATGCGTCCCCGCAAGGGTGCCGCTCCCAAGGCAGAGGCCGCACCTGCAGCTGAGCCTGTGGCAGAGGAGGCTCCCGCAGCTCCCGCTGAGCCTGCAGAAGTAAAGGAGTAATTTAAAATAAGGTAACCATGGAAATTAAAGCAATAGACGTTCAGAAGCTCCGCAAGATGACCGGAGCCGGTATGATGGACTGCAAGAAGGCTCTCGTAGAGGCCAACGGTGACTATGAGAGAGCAAAGGAGATTATCCGTGAGAAAGGCAAGCTCGTGGCTGCCAAGAGAGCTGACCGCGAGACTTCCGAGGGTGCTGTCGTCGCCAAGGTGGACGGCGGCAAGGGTATCCTCCTGTGCCTCGGCTGCGAGACAGACTTCGTGGCCAAGAACGAGGAGTTTCAGGCTCTTGCAAATGCCATCGCTGATGCAGCCATCAAGGCTATGCCCGCCGATATGGATGCTCTCAAGGCCTGCACTATCGCCGACGGCCGTACAGTAGAGGCCGCCATCACAGAGCAGATCGGCAAGACCGGTGAGAAACACTCCCTCGTGGCTTACGAGAAAGTAGAGGCTCCCTATATCATCTCCTATATCCACACCATCAACGGTAAGCTCGGCGCAATCGTCGGCTTCAACAAGGAAGTGCCCGTAGAGCTCGCCAAAGGCGTAGCCATGCAGGTAGCGTCCATGAATCCCGTCGCAGTCAACAAAGAGGCCGTGCCTCAGAATGTGATTGATGAGGAGCTCAAGGTGGCTGTCGAGAAGACCAAGGAGGAGTTGGTGAAGAAGGCTGTTGACGCAGCTCTCTCTAAAGCCGGCATCAATCCCGCCCACGTGGACAGCGAGGACCATATCCAGTCCAACACCGCCAAAGGCTGGCTCACTCCCGAGCAGGCTGACCAGGCCCGTGAGATTATCAAGACCGTCTCAGCTGAGAAGGCCGCCAATCTCCAGGAGGCAATGGTCAACAACATCGCCAACGGCCGTCTGAACAAGTTCTTCAAGGAGAATACCCTCGAGGAGCAGGAGTACCAGATGGGCGACGGTAAGACCTCAGTCAAGGCCGCTATCGCAGCCGTTGACAAGGATGCCAAGGTGACCGTCTTCAAGCGCATATCCCTCGTAGACTAATTAGACATTTAAGAGTAGGAATAGAAAAGGCCGGAAGGACATTGTATCCTTCCGGCCTTTATGTTATTGAAAATGAGCCTGCGATGCTGCTGCCAGACACTATCTGGGCTGTGCCGCAGTATTCATTTTTTTAAAGTCCTGCTAATGGATCGCTGTTGATAAGCGAGATGAATCCTGTCCACTCTCCGTCCCATGTGTTGCCTTTGTCATCCAGGAAACTGAATGTCAGTGTGTAGGTTCCGTCATCATTGGCGGTGATGGTGAGGTCTCCCGATGTCGCCGGAGCAAGAAGGCTCGGTTGCTGCATTCCGTCGAATCCTCCCATATAGCCGGTTCCGTTCATAACTCCTCCATACTTCAGGAACCCCTGCCGATACTCGCCGATTGCCGGGTATGCCGGCTCTGGAGTACCATCGGCACCGGCCGTGTATGTCCCGGACGGGATACCTGCCTCGAATCCGAGCCTTTCAGCGACGAGGTCTACCTGCATACCGTCGCCTTCTGTCACACCGAACGGCGGTTTGAGAGAGAGTTGCCAGTTTCCACCTCCATTGACATACCAGTCTCCGTAATAGTTTGCCGTGGCCTCTACGTTGGTGAGGTCAAGAGTGATGTCCCCCTCAAGTGACGAGAATGCCTCATCATGCATACCTACAGATAGCCTGCCGCCGTAGCTTCCGGTTATTTTCTGTCCGCTGTCCGTGGTGAAGTCCCAACTTATGTAATAAGAACCGAACAAGTCAGTTACGGTCATGGTTCCCGAAGTGATGAAACCGTAATAAGGGTAAGCGTCTTCTCCGTAGACTGTCATATAAGTGCCGCCGGCCATGCCGTAGTAGAATCCCTGCTCCAGCGCGAAACTCTCGCCTACAGCCGAAGATGAGATGTTGTATTTTCCTGACGCTATGGCTCCGCTAGCATCGTATGGAAGCCATGCTGAAACTGTCAGGACGTTTCCGGTCTGAGGAATATTGCCGTTGTCATCGACGGTGTTGTCTGAAAACTGCATCGTGACGAGCATTATCGTCTTGTCGCTCGCCGCTTTGTAGAGCTCGGCAGTTGCGGCTATGGCAGTGAAGTCCACGTCCTCCTCGATGTTGCCGTATGGCGGCAGGGAGTCATCCCTCCATGTTCCGGAATCTCCGGAGTATATGACATGATGGGTCTTCCCGTCAGTGTCCAGAAGCTCGGCTTCGATGAGATAGCCGCCGTTTCCGTCCTCGCTTACAGTCATGGTGCCTTCAGCGAATATCGCGTACATGGGGCCGGGCAGTCCGTCATCACCCGCGGTGAACGCTCCGGACAGTTCCGGGGTGAACGTGAATTCAGCCGTTGTGCCCGGCTCTCCAAGAGTGTAGGTGCCCACCGGAATCACAGGGGCTCCGGCATCTTCGGGAGCAGGACCGAAACAGTCGAATACATAGTATGTCCCGCCTGGCTGTCCGTACCCGTCATCTGTGTACGGCACGTCCGATATGGTGGTGTAATAGCTGTATTCGCCGTTGATACCGTACTTGGTCCCGTAGTAAGTGCCGGTAAGCACGCTGGCGTTCAGTTCGTAGTCGTATCCGGGCACTGCTGCATTCTGGCTGACGTTCACTGAGTCCCTGGCCTCTCCTCCTTCATGTCTGTATAAGACAGTGAGTACCGTATTGCGCTCCTCTCCTGTCTCATTGGGCAGGACGGTAAATGTCACGGTGTTCTCTGCGGTGCAGTCCAATTCTGCAATCCAGTCCGCTGTGCATAGGGCGGTTGTTTCTCCGTTTCCCGTTTTGTCAGTTATGGTGTAAGTTACTGAGCATTCCTGGCCGGAAGGGTCAGCCGTGATGTCCCCGGAAGTGATTTCAAGTTTGGGCGCGACAGGTTCCGGTTGAGGTTTTTCATCCTTATTGCATCCGGCAGTAAGGAGTGCTCCGCACAGCAATACGGTGATTGCGGCATTCATTGATTTCATCTTGTTCATGTTGGTATAAGTTTAAATGTTATAAATCGTAACGGTGTTTCACCGGTACAATATTATATCATAAACCATGAAAAAGAAAGTTTTACTTTTTACAATCCGCCAAATTGGCGTTTTGTAAAACAGTATCGCGGTATCTGGACGGCGGCATCCCTTTGGCCGCTTCGAAGAGTCTGTAGAAGGTGGTCAGGTTGTTGTATCCGAGACTGGCTGCGACGGCCTTGATCGGCGTGTCGTTTCCGGGGTCGGACAGTATCATCACGGCCTCGTTTATGCGGAAGGAGTTTACGTAGTAGTTGAACGACATGCCGGTGAATGATTTTATGACGGCGCACAGGTAGGTCCTGTTGGTCGAGAGCATCTGTGCCACCTTGTCTCTTGACAGGTCGCCCTGGCGGTACAGCTTCTGTCCGCGCATCAGCGACTCCAGTCTGTCGAACATTTCTTTCATCCGGTCTTCCGGCATGGATACCGCGGCGGATCTTGCCGGTCCGGCATCCTGTTTCTCGAGTATGGCCTGATGCTGTTTGAGCAGCTGGTGGTAGTTTTTCTTCTTATTGTGATAGAGCACGTACAGTCCGGCCAGTACACATATCGCAAGAGCACAAGCCATGACAGCGGTGTTGTATCTGTTGCGCCATCCCAGCAGCTCCACTTCATGCCTTTTTTTCTCATATTCCATCCGGACGGCATTGATCTCCCTCTCGGTTTCTAGACTCAGGAGCCTGTTGCCCTCCTCATTGTATTTTTTATAATAGTCCAGGGCTGTTCCGTATTCGGACATTTTCTCATATATCTCGGACAGTATCAGAAACATCTGAGGTCTCATCATCGGACTTCTCAGGGTGTCGGTAGTTCTTAGTCCGCGCAGAAGCACGTCTATGGCCTTGTCGTATTGTCCGTTTTCCTTCAGGTACTGCGAGTAGCCTATGAAGAGGCCGGAGACGGAGAAAAGGCCTGGCCCCTGCATTTCCCGGAATGCCTTCTCGTAGTAGAACAAGGCGCTGTCTTTGTCGCCGATGTTGCGCAGGATGTCAGCGTACAGCGACCATGTCTCACGTGCGAGGTCGTATTTCTCCACATAAGGCAGGGCTTTCCTTGCGTATGAGATGGCTTCTGGGGCATCGTGCAGCATCCAGTACATGTAGGCCGTTATGAGTGCTCCGAGGAAGATATTGTAGTCGTATTTCCTGTCAAGTCCCATACGGTAGACATCGAGTGCATAGCGCAGGCCTGTGGAATCGTTGATGGCGTAATAGAGCATCGCCAGGTTTGTCTCGAGCAGCATCAGCCTGGAAGTGTCCTGTATCTCACGTGCATATTGCACGCCTTCGGTCAAGTAGCCTATGCCTTTGGAGTAGTTTCCTTCTCCGAATGCGGCGTTACCTCCCATTGCATTGTACAATGTGGCGACGGCCCACCAGTCCTTTTCCGCCAGAGCCTCCGGAAGGGTTTTCTCGAAGTAGAAGTACATCGAGTCGACGACGTTGGTGGTCATGAAGCACTGAGCCTTGTATATTTCGGCGTAAAGGACGTAGAGGCTGTTCTCTGTCCCGCTGCCCAGGTCTTTAAGTCTGTTCGATATGCTCAATGCCCCGTCGTAGTCCTGTACGGCGAAACAGTCCTGTATCTTATTGACGTAGTATGCCAGAGTGTCGTCGTGGCTGCCGGCGTAACCGTGTATGTCCGCGTGTCGGCAGCCGGAGAGCAGCGGCAGCAGCATCAGCAGGGTCAGCGGTGTCAGGAATATGTTAATTCGTATATGCATGAGTATGGCCAGTGTTATGGGATTTCAAGCAAATATACTCACATGCCTGCCGCAGAGCAAATTTATCTGCGCTGACCTTGGATCTTATGTTTCTGTTGCCTGATTATCTGAGCTTTATGGGAGCGAGCATCAGGATGTTGTTGTTCTCGGGGGTGAGGCCGTCGAGGATTTCCTGAATACGGGCCTTGTTATCCTTAGAGAGATTGCCTTCTTTCAGGGCGTTCTTCGCAACTTCGGTAAAGGTCTCCGGGTCAAGGACAGTGTACCAGTAGCCGCCGGTGAAGGATACGTAGTCGGTCTCTCTGGCCAGGTAGTCGTTGTAGAATGTGGTTTTTATGCTTTCTCCTGTCCGGCGGTCGGTGACGACGTATTCGGGTTTGCCGGTGCTGAATCCCCATTCAGTCTGTACGGGGTAGCTTACACTGGTGATGAAGTGTCCGGGCAGCATGATGTAGGAGTGGATGGGTGCATCCTCATTGACATTGAGGTTGTAGTCTTCGGATTCCACCTCCTTGGTGTTGAAGTCGATGGTGTAGACCGGGTCGAGACTGCCCTCGTTTATTACGTAAAGCGAGTCCTGTCCTCCGCTCCAGGTCACCAGGGCCAGGTCAAATATTCCGTCCGCGTTTCCGTTGCTCTCTATCTCATTGCTGAAGTCAGGTGTCAGGGTCAGATGTCCGGACGGTATCTCCCATAGCACATTGCCCTGCATGTCCTGCTTCCAGGCTATCATGGGTACAATGTCTCTGAACGGCAGGGCGGCGACGGTAACTGTACCGGCCTTGGAGTCCACTTTGAACTGGCCTTTTGGCACTTCATATTTCAAGGGAATCTCTTTCTTGAACTTGCCGGTACTCAGGTCGTAGCCGAGCAGTGTCTTGGTCTGCCAGGGAAGAAGCCATATCGTGCCGTCCTCCTCGTCTATCCTCGGAGAGCCGTAGGTGTTGAGGTACTCACCAGGGCCGCGGCCGATGGTGCCTACATCGCAGAGGAACTTACCGGTGGCTCTGTCGTAAAGTTTGGCCGGACCGCGCATGGATGCTCCGATGCAGATGTAGTGGTCACTTATTGCGTAGTTGTAACCTGTGGCGAATGCCTCGACCCTGCTGTCCAGGGCTATGAACTCAGGCTCTCCCGCCAGTTCGGAGATATTCATTGCCGGAGCCTGGCTGACCCGGTTGAAATTGACGCTGATGAGTTCTCCGTCATTTTTCTGTCCGCATGCGGTTGCGATGACGGCGGCCGCTCCTGCGGCAATGGCTTTCAGTAAGTGCGATTTTGTTCTCATGGTACTTGAAGTTAGTGTTTTGCGCTGTCAAAGATATGAAAAAATCGACATAACCAAAAAAAATAGTTATTTTCAGTTGTATTTTCCCCGCATTCTAGATGCTTTCTTTCCTGTATTTCGCTACATCGCGAGAGTGTACCACAGATGCTTGATAGTAGTACACTCTTCGAGGGATTTTGCGGTATTTGCCCCATATAGGAATGTTTTTACTTGGAGGGTGTACTATTTTTCAGAAAAGAAGGTACACTCTCCGAAGTGAAACTTCGTAGAGTAAATAAATTTGTTCTCATCTCGGCTTCTTAGTATATTTGCAAAGACTTTCATTAAATGATTACAAGGAAGAGAGAGACATGGGCAGGAGATTGTATCATATCTGTTTTACCTCTCACAATGAGGTACTTTGCCGAAGTTATAAGGATTACTGCATGATGTTCAACTGCATTGCACAGGCTGTGTTCAAGACTGGCAGCAGTCTGTTGGCTCATGCCATAATGTCTACGCACGTACACATGATTGCCGTATGTGCCGATCCGTCCAATCTGGTAATGCGGATAAGAACTTCGTATACACAGATGTTCAATCACCGTTACAAGCGCAAGGGAGCATTGGGGGAGAAGGCTTTCTTCTGCAGTAAGCTTGAGGGACGGCGTCATATCGCAGCCGCGATAAGTTATGTCATACGCAATCCCTACCATCACGAAGTGTGCGCAAACCTTTACTCCTATCCGTTCTCTTCCGTCAATCAGTATTTTAAGAATAAAATACAATCCTTTTCTCCTGTAACGGAAGCTGTGTTTCGAAGGAAAAAGTCGGATATTATACGGATAAAAAATCATCTGCCCGATGACGTTGATGTTTTGAGGTCAACCGGCATGATCTCATATGACGATGTGGTAGACAGTGTTTTGGTAGAGGGTTATTTCGGATCGTACCGCGCTTTTCTGTTCGGTCTTAACCGTAATGACTATGAGCGATGGATGCGGGAGCAGGAGGAAGATGACGATGGTCTGCCGCCGGTTACGCTCGGAACTGTGGAGGCTTTTCTGCCGGATAGTGAGGTGCAGCTGATCTTGAAGCAGAATCAGCATTGGGTCAACGAGAAACGTGTTTCGGATATTGAGTTGTGCGATATTATAGACCATCAGTGTGTACCGCGTTATGGGAAAGTCAGTTATGTACAGCTTTCCCATTCCGAGGTGGATGATGTGCGCCAGAGCCTTGCAGATGCGTTACGGGTATCGCAGGGGCAGTTGGAGAGGTGTTTGCCATATTCTTAGTTTTGTTTTGTGGAGACTGATGATGCGGGAGTGTACCATTTCCCCGAAATATCGGTACACCCTCGTAGAGGCTATCCTGTCTCGTCGCCTCCGCAACCCATTCTCGTCGGCATTTACATCTCCCCTCACATCTCCCCTCCACACGAGAGTGTACCACGAGGGTGGGAAAATGGTACACTCTTATTTGGGAAATGGATGCTGTGCCGTTTGTAGTGGCTTGTGGATGGCTGGCAATATGGGGAGTGTACGTGAAGCATGGGAAAATGGTACACTCTCGTGGGGGAGGAGTAGGGTATGCCCGTCGAGAAGTGTTTATGAGTGTGGTGCGTATAGAATCTATGGGTGAGGGTGTACGGATAATGTGGAGGAATGGTACACTCTCCGATGGCAGAGGATAGAATATGGAAACTTTGAAGGGATGAAGACTAGGGAGGAAATTGGGCGGGAATCAGATAAAGGACGGAAAATATGAAGAAAACGGGAACGGCAATCTAATGGAGGGGAAATGAAAAAGACCGGGTCCGGGAAAGGACGCGGTCTTTTGTGGTTTTGTGTGTTGTGGAGCAGGGTGGGCCTATTTCAGGACGCCGAGTTCCTTGCCGATCTTGGTGAAGGCTGCGACGCATCTGTCGAGGTGCTCCTTCTTGTGGCCGGCGGATACCTGTACGCGGATACGGGCCTGGTCTTTAGGCACTACAGGGTAGTAGAATCCGGTTACGAAGATGCCTTCGTCCTGCAGGCGGGCGGCCATCTCCTGAGACAGCTTGGCGTCGTACAGCATGACAGCGCAGATAGCTGACTCGGTGGGCTTGATGTCGAAGCCGGCGGCCTTCATCTTGCTGATGAAGTAGTCGGTGTTCTCGTGCAGACGGTCCTGAAGCTCGTTGGACTCCTTCATCATGTCGAACATGCGGATACCTGCGGCCGCGATCATGGGAGGAATCGAGTTGGAGAAGAGGTACGGCCTTGACCTCTGGCGCAGCATGGCGATGATCTCCTTCTTACCGGTGGTGAATCCGCCGACGGAGCCGCCGAATGCCTTTCCGAGGGTACCTGTGATGATCTCGATCTGGCCGCGGAGGTTGTAACGCTCGGTCACGCCGCGTCCGGTCTTTCCTACGACACCTGCGGAGTGCGACTCATCGACCATGACCATGGCGTTGTACTTCTCGGCGAGGGCGTGAATCTTGTCCAGAGGACATACGTTGCCGTCCATGGAGAACACACCGTCGGTAACGATGATGCGGTGACGCTGTGCCTGGGCTTCCTGGAGACATTTCTCCAGTTCGGCCATGTCAGCGTTGGCATAGCGGTATCTCTTGGCCTTGCACAGACGCACGCCGTCGATGATGGAGGCGTGGTTGAGCGAGTCGGATATGATGGCGTCCTGCTCGTTCAGAAGGGGCTCGAACACACCGCCGTTGGCATCGAAGCAAGCAGCGTAGAGGATGGTGTCCTCAGTGCCGAAAAACTCGGCGATCTTGGCCTCGAGGGTCTTCTGCAGGTCACCTGTACCGCAGATGAAGCGCACGCTGGCCATACCGTAGCCGTGGGTGTCAAGGGCTTCTTTGGCTGCGTTCACAAGTTCCTTGCTGTCGGCGAGGCCGAGGTAGTTGTTGGCGCAGAAGTTAAGAGCTTTGGTGCCGTCCTGGAGCGTAATCTCAGGACCCTGGGGAGTGACGATTACGCGCTCCTCCTTGTACAGACCGGCTTCCTTGATGCTGTTCAGTTCGTTCTGAAGATAGGCTTGAAAATCTTTGTACATAATGCTGTGTATTTAGTTTGGGCACAAAGTTAGTAATTTCACCGTACGGTTGTAAAGTTAAATTTGTCATATTGGCGAAATTTTCTTAACTTGCGGTCATCCAAAACAAACAATCATGCTGTACGCCTGTTGCATATTGTCTGTCTGGCATCTGTGGCCCTGGTATCGCGCGAGGGCAGTCCGATGACGCGCGGCTTCTACCGCGCTGCTGTGACACGTGTACTGACCTTAACCACAAAACATTAAAAACCAAAACAACAAAATATGAAAAAATGTATCTTCTGATGTCCGCTGCCGAGTTTATAGCTTACGCAGGTTCTGTTATGAATGTGGACTACGGCTTGCAGGGAAGCAGTGCGTCGATATGGGATGCTAAGCGCTTTCTGAGAAAAAGTATTGGATGTGACGGTCTGAGTATTAGGAAATGTACAGACTTTGATAAGTTCTACGATAGGGTGACAGACCGGCTCAAGCATCACCTTCCGGTGTATGCGCGTGGAAATAACAGCAATGGGGTAGGTCATGCTTACGTGTTAGACGGGTTCGTAGAGCAGAAGAAGTATATTGACGACTTCGCAATGAGAAGACGGTCGCTGCTGCACGTTAACTGGGGCTGGGGTGCAGATGATAACGGTTGGTTTCTGGCAGATGTGTTGGACAAGTATAAAAAGGTAGAGGATTTTGATCCTGATGAGCCGATGCTGGATTACGGTTCCGGGGAAGGCATATACGATGGAGGTATGAAGACATTGACGTATAGAGTGCCGGATTGGAGGTGAGTGATATATATTAACTAATTATTTTTATTATGGAAATCACAAAATATTTGTCGTTGGCTTTTGCGTTGATCAGTGTGTGTTCCTGCTCGTTATTTGCTGAAAAGGACGGGGACGACCCTCCTGTCTTTTGTGAGAGCGATTCGTTTGTCTTCGGATACTGGAGTTCATTGGAGGACACGATGTATGCAAGACCTCAGGAATACGGGCTGATATCTGTCGGTTGTGAGAATCACAAAAAATATAAGTTCGGGGCGTACAGCAATGAAGAAGACGGAGATGATTATGATGTTGAGGGATACCGGATGTATCTGGATAAGTGCGAGCGGTATTCGGATGTTGGGTATGACACGGTGTATTATGTGATGGGGACTACCGGTCCGTCCAACGGATATCATTATTTCACCGAGGAGATTCGCGACGTGGGTGTAAGCTACAGTCTGGACTGGGGGGAGGGCTTCTCTGCCGGGTCGGAGTTGGGAGAGCTGTTCACCCTGTATGCCATCTCCCCGTTGGAGTATATCCGCAGGGGGTACACTGACCGTATAAGCTGCAAGGGGCATCCCGATGAGGAGATATTCGCGGTGATACAGAAACAGAATGGATGTGATAAAAGGGTCGGGCGCCGTGGCTCAGATGGGGAAATGTATTTATCAACGGAACCTACAGAGGTCTTTGATAATTTTTACGGAGAGCCTATAGTGAGAAAGGTGTCAGAGCTGACGGAGGATGACCTGAGGCTTGTGGGCGGAGGAGAATGCTACTATTCAGGAGCCTGTATTCTGTTCGTGCTGAAGCCTGATTTTCTGCCTGAGGACCTGTCTGGTGTGCTGACCATCACCGTCACCACTGATCGCCGCACCTACACAGTGCCGTTCAACGGCCTTGCTGAGTTGGAGTTATCATGATGGGTTAATGTTTTCAGAAAGGAGACCGGTCCGAAAGAGATGTGCTTTTGAGGCCGGTCTCTTTGGCCGTATTCTCTTTCCGCGTACCATAAGGCATGGATGCTGTTCTCAAATCTCTTTCAATCAGTTAATTACAAGTATGGTAGTTGTGCTATGGCCTGTTTTTTCAAACCATAGCGTAGCGCTCTTGATGGGATGTATTTGGATATCAGAGTATTGATGAGTTGAGGACTGCTTCATGGGGGACATGTACAGCAATCGGGATTCCTGATGTGCCGCTTCAAGATATGTTGAGGGAAGTTTGCAGATAGCCGTTTTTATTGATAAAAATTTGGAAACTGCGGAAGTTTTTTTAGTTTTGCAACCTGATTATGACGAACAGGGAGCAAATACTGAGAAATACCTCCGCGCTTTTTCTGGAGCGTGGCTGCAAGTCGCTGACAATGGATGATGTGGCTTCGGCCAACGGTATGTCCAAGCGCACGCTGTACGAGATGTTCCACGACAAGGCCGGGCTGTTGAGGGAATGTATACTTCTGATGCATAAGGGCAATATGGTCCGGTCTGAAGAGGAACTCGCAAAATCAGGCAATGTTCTTGAATGGTTCATGCACTCGCTGGAGAACAAGGACGAGAAGCGTATGAGTTTCTATTATGACTTCTTTACGGAGGTCAAGCGGTATTATCCGGAGGTGTTCATGAATGTGGTGCAGGATGTGAACAGATGGCACTGTGAACTGCTGGAGAGAGTAATCAGGCAGGGGCAGAAGGAAGGCCTGTTCATAACGGATATCCTGGACGCGCATCAGTTGTCCCTGCAGCTCTTCGAGCTTTCCGTGGCGGTTACGGACAGGGCGGTGCGCAATTATCTGGAGATCAAGCATGACCGTGGCTCGGACTGCCTGATGCTTTTCCTTATAAGAGGTATTGCTACGGAGAAGGGCCGGGAGTATATTGACGAATATCTGAAAAATAATAAATCACTGTTACGATAATGAGAAAACAATTAGAAACAGCGGTAGTTGTATGCTGTGCCTCGGCTCTCTTCCTGATTGCCGGGGCTGTTCCGTTCAAGGCTGCCGCTCAGGCTCCGTCAGTGCCGGATGCGGATACTTCGGTGATGTATTTCACGCTGGACGAGGCGATGGCTTACGCGCTGGAGCATAACTGGGACCTGCAGAACTCCTCGCTGGCCGTGCGTCAGGCGGAGGCTGACCGCTGGGGAGCGATTGCGACCATGCTTCCGCAAGTTAATGGAACATTGGACTATTCCAACTACATGGGATATGAGATGGAGTTCGGTGAGACCGGGCTGGCCATAGCCATGCCGCCTTACGGCTCCATAGGAGTCAATGCGGCCATGTCGGTGAGCGGTGCGCAGATTATCAGTGCACTCATCGGCAAGTTGTCTATAGAAATGGCAGATGTCTCGCACCGTCAGTCACAGCAGGAGGTGGCCGAGCAGGTGCGTCTGCTGTATTTTTCCGCACTGGTCAGTACGCAGACGGTGGAACTGCTTCGGCGCAACCTCGGCACAGTGCGCAAGCTGCACGAATTTTCCCAGAAATCGGTGGACGCCGGTGTCGCCGAGCAGGTGGACGCGGATCAGATACTGGTGCAGGTGGCGACTCTCGAGAGCTCCATCAACGAGGCCGAGCGCGGACTTGAGATGATCTACAACTCCATGCGCCTGCAGATGAACGTCGGTTTCGACAAGGAGATAGTCCTGACCCAGACTCTGGACGAGCTGATGGACGTGGAGCATTCGCTGGACTTGCTGTACGATGATTTTATCCTTGAGAACAATTTCTCCTATCAGCTGGCCCTGCAGAGCACCGAGCTGTACAAGAAGCAGAAAAACCTTGCGGGATGGGCCTACGGACCTACCCTGAGCGCATTCTACCAGTACACGGGCAGGAAGTATTTCTCCGATGAGATGACCATGAACATGACCCCTCCGAACATGGTAGGCCTGACTCTGTCTATCCCCATATTCTCCTCGGGCCGCAACTATACTTCTTTCCAGAAGGCCAAACTGGATTATCAGAAGCAGCTCAACACCTTGGAGAACACCAAGATGGCGCTGAACATCCAGCACCGTCAGCTCAAATACAACCTCTCCTCCGCCTACGAGCGCTATCAGACTCAGGTGAAGAACGTGGAGGTCTCCCAGGCCGTATTTGACAACATAGGCAAGAAGTACGAGTTCGGACACGCATCCAGTCTGGATGTCACCAACGCCGCCACTACCCTCATCACGGCCCAGAGCACATACGTGCAGGCGGCCCTGGACTACGTGACGGCCCAGATAGAGCTGGAGAAACTCCTCAACAAGAATACTTACGGACAATCAACAAAGGAACAGAAATAAGTTAAGGATATGAAAATAAAGGCAATCGCAATTATCACGGCTGTCGCTCTGCTGAGCGGCTGCGGAGCCAACACGGAAGATGCCTCGGAGGAGAGGGTGGAGCAGGTGCGTACCACTCCGCTCGCGTATCAGGAGGTGTCCAGGCAGATAGAGCTCTCCACGACTCTTCAGGGATATGAGGAGATGAATATCTCTCCGTCGCTTACGGGTATCATAGAGAAAATATACGTGGAGGTGGGAGACAGGGTGCGCAAGGGGGACACCTTGGTGAGGATGGACCAGAACCAGCTCAACACCACCCGTCTGGCATATGCCAACCTCCAGATAGAGATGAACAGGGTGCGGATGCTTTTGGAAAGCGAGGCCATCTCTCAGCAGACTTATGACCAGACCAAACTGAGTTTCGACCAGACGGCCGAGTCGTTGAGGTTCTTGGAGGAGAATACGTTCGTGCTGGCCCAGTACGACGGAGTCATCTCGTCCAAGAGCTATGAGGACGGAGAACTTTACGCTGGGGCACAGCCTATCCTGCGCCTGACTCAGATCAGCGAGCTTAAGGCCTACGTCAATGTCCCCGAGACTTATTTCCCTAAGGTGAAGGAAGGCATGAAGGTCAATGTGTATTCGGATATTTATCCCGACAAGGTGTTCCCGGCCACGATAGAGATAGTCTATCCGACCGTCGACCCGGCCTCGCATACATTTACCCTCAAGCTGAGGATTCCCAACCGCAGCGAGTTGATACGTCCTGGTATGTACGTGAGTACGGTGCTCGACCTGGGCCGGACTGAGGCCCTCGTGGTGCCCTATCAGTCGGTGCTCAGGCTCATCGGCTCCAACAACCGCTATGTCTTCGTGGACGACGGCGGAGTAGCCAAGAGGGTCTTTGTTGAGATTGGCGAGCGTCACGACCAGACCATAGAGATATCCAGCGACAGCCTTAAAGTGGGCGACCCGATAGTCACCACCGGTCAGGCCAAGCTCGTGGACGGAGTCAGACTGAATGTTGTAAAATAATCCCCGCCTGCGATGAGTATCTACAAATCAGCGATCAACCGTCCGGTGACGACCCTTCTGGTGTTCGTCGCCGTGATAGTGATAGGCATATTCTCATTTCTGAGACTGCCTATCGACCAGTTCCCGGAGATGGATCCGCCCTACATCTCCGTGCTCACTGTCTATCCGGGAGCCAGCGCGTCCGAGATAGAGACCAATGTCACCAAGATCATAGAGAACAACCTCAACTCCGTAGACTACCTGAAGGAGATAACCTCCACTACCAAGGACAATATTTCCGTGGTGCTTCTGGAGTTGGAGTGGGGTACGGACCTGGATGAGATTATCAACGACGTCCGGTCATATATAGACATGGTGAAGGACGAGCTGCCCGACGGCTGCACCAATCCTTTCATCTTCAAGTTCAGCACCAGCTCCATGCCTATCCTCCAGTATTCGATTACTGCGGACGAGAGCTATCCAGGTCTGGACAAACTGCTCAACGACGAGATTATCCCGCAGTTGAGCATGGTGAACGGTATCGGAAACCTTACCCTTTCCGGCTCTCCGGAGCGTTATGTGTACGTGGACATCGACCAGCAGAAGCTGGACGCCTACGGTCTTCCCCTGGAGACTGTCGGCAGTGCGATAGCCGCCAACAACCTGAACCTTTCTTCCGGTACCGTCAAGATGAACAAGGAGCAGTACCAGCTCGAGGTGCGCAGTGAATACGTCGAGAGTTCCGAGATCAATGACATCGTGGTGACGGTGACTCCCGAGGGCCGGCAGGTCTTCGTGCGGGACCTGGCCACTGTCCGCGATACCATCAAGGACCTGAGTCTGGACGAGAAGACCAACGGCCGAGAGAGCGTGCGTCTGATGGTGACCAAGCAGACCGGAGCCAATACCGTGCAGATATGCGAGGATCTGGAGGAGGAGATGGCCCGTATCGAGCGGACTCTGCCCAACGATATCAAGATAGAGGTAATCTACGATTCGTCGGAGGACATCGTCAACTCCATCAACTCTCTGGAAGAGTCCATCCTGTACGCTCTGCTCTTCGTGGTGCTCGTGGTGCTTTTCTTCCTCGGAGAGTGGCGTTCTACTCTGATTATCTCTATAACGATACCTATATCCCTGATAGTGGCCTTTATCTACCTGATGCTGGCGGACAGCTCGCTGAACATCATATCGCTCAGCTCCCTGACCGTGGCCATCGGTATGGTGGTGGACGACGCCATCGTGGTGCTTGAGAACATCACCAAGCACATAGAGAGGGGCTCCAGTCCGAGGGAGGCGGCCATCTACGCGACCAACGAGGTGTGGGTGTCGGTCATCGCCACGACCCTTGTGATAGTGGTGGTGTTTGTCCCTCTGACCATGCTTACCGGTATGGCCGGCATCATGTTCAAGGAACTCGGCTGGCTGGTGACCATCATGGTATGTACCTCTACCGTAGTGGCTATCTCCCTGACGCCTATGCTCTGTTCCAGACTGCTCAAGGCCCGTCCCGTGCGTGTCAACGAGCGTGGAGTAATCGAGAACATTCCCCCCAGGCGCAACTGGTATCAGAGATATGTCATCCCCTTGCTGGACCGTCTGGACAGGGCGTATGCCAGGTTGCTGCGTTTCTGTCTGAGGCATAAGGCGTGGACGCTGGTGGCCATAACCCTGTTCTTCTTCGCATCCATAACGCCTTTCATTATGGGCAAGGTGGGTACGGACTTTATCCAGGAGACCGACAACGGCCGTCTGACAGTGGATATAGAGCTGGCTACGGGCTACCGCATCGAGGAGACCGCCAAGATGGCCCGCTATATAGAGAGCCGCTTCTACGAGCTGGTGCCCGAGATAGAGCTGATATCGACCTCTGCCGGTACCACGGACGATGACGGTGTCTCGGCCATGTTCTCCACCACCATGAACAACACCATGTCCATGACCGTGGTCTGCAACAAGAAGAACGAGCGTGACCGCTCCATCTTCGAGATAGCCGAGGTGCTGCGTCAGGAACTGGCCTCCTATCCGGAGATTATCGACTATCAGTGCGGCGTATCCAGTTTCATGGGCGGAGCCTCGTCCACTGTCGATGTGGAGATTTACGGCTACAGCTTCGATGAGACCAATGCCTTCGCCCAGGAGGTAAGGGCTGCCATAAGGGACAATGTCTACGGGGCCCGCGACATCGATATCAGCCGTGAGAAGGACCGCCCGGAGATAAAGATCAACCTCGACAAGGAGAAACTGGCCTACCACGGCCTCAACTCATCGACCGTTTCCACATACGTGCGCAACCGCGTGAACGGTATGGCCTCGGGCTACCTCAAGGAGGACGGAGACGAGTACGACATAGTGGTGCGCCTGCAGGAGGAGGACCGCAACTCCATCTCTGACATCGAGAACATGACTATTCCTACCGCGACCGGCTCCATGATCAAGATAAAGGAACTCGGCAGGATAGAGGAGTATTTCGCTCCGCCTACCATCGAGCGCAAGAGCCGTCAGAGGGTAGTGACCGTATCGGTGACTCCTTATGAGACATCCCTCGGAGAGCTGGCTGCCGGTATCCAGCAGACCATCGATCAGATGGGCGTGCCGAGCGGCATCACTGTCCGTCTGGCCGGTAATTACGAGGATCAGCAGGATACTTTCCAGGATCTGCTGCTGCTGCTGGCCTTGATCATCATGCTGATATACATCGTGCTGGCATCCCAGTTCGAGTCCTTTGTCAAGCCGGTGATGATCATGACGGCCGTGCCTTTCGCTCTCTCGGGAGTGGTGCTGGCCCTGTGGATTACCGGTACTACCCTCGACATGATCGGCTCGCTTGGATTCATCATGCTGGTGGGTATCGCCACCAAGAACGCCATCGTGCTGGTGGACTATACCAACCTGATGCGTGACCGTGGCTATGAGCTCAACGAGGCCATCGCCCTGTCCGGAGCCTCCCGTCTGCGTCCCGTGCTGATGACTGCCATCACTACCTTCCTCGGTATGCTGCCTATGGCCATGAGCAACGGCGAGGGTGCCGAGATGTGGAAGCCGATGGGTATCGTGGTCATCGGAGGTCTGCTGGTGTCCACCGTCGTGACCCTCGTGGTGGTGCCTGTATTCTACGCCCTGCTTTCCCGCCATGGAGAAAGAGACAAGGAGAAAAAGAACCGGGCTCAGTTTATATTCATGCAGCTCTCGCCTAATCCTGAGGGAGAGGACCCGGAGGTGCGCAGGAGCAGGGATCTTAACCAGTAAAATAAAGGAGGAACGAAGTATGAAATGTGTGTTTATCGTATACAATCAGGCCAATACAGAGAGGGTGGAGTATATGCTCGACGAGCTGGGTATCCGTGGATTCACCTTTTTCGAGCAGGTGCAGGGCCGCGGCAGCCGGGACGGAGAGCCCCGCCGCGGCACGCATACCTGGCCGGAGATGAATTCCGCGATGATGACCGTCGTGGAGGATGACAGGGTGGACGAGCTCCTTCAGACCGTCCGCAAGCTCGACAACCGCAACCGCGAGGTGGGCGTGCGGGCTTTCGTCTGGAATATCGAGCAGACAGTCTGATTTTTTCAATACAATTTTTGATTTTGTATATCTTTGTGCTCATATTTGAGTTACTGCAGGTATTGCAATGGAGAGCATTAAGGAGATATACAAGATAGGCAAGGGACCCTCGAGCAGTCATACGATGGGCCCCAAGAAAGCGGCGGAGATGTTCAAGGGTCTGTGCCCGGGGGCATCTTCGTTTGTTGTTACCTTGTACGGCAGTCTGGCCGCCACGGGCAAGGGGCACTTGACCGACGTGGCGTTGAAGGAGGCCCTGACCGGGGGCTCAGATACGGGCATAGAGATAGTCTGGAAGCCCAAGGAGTTCCTGCCACAGCATCCCAACGGTATGAATTTCAAGGCTTACAATGCGCATGGCGAAATGCTGTGCGAGAAGACCTATTTCAGTGTGGGCGGCGGCGATATCAGTGAGACCGGCCGACGGGATGCGCATAAGGATGTCTATCCGTTCAGCAAGATGAAGGATATCCTGGGCTGGTGCAATGAGAACAATTCCTATTTCTGGGAGTATGTGGCGAAATACGAGGATCCGGACATCTGGGACTATCTGGCTGAGCGCTGGGAGGTCATGAAGGACTCCATCGTCCGAGGCCTGGACCATGAGGGCGTGTTGCCCGGAGGATTGAATGTACGCCGCAAGGCCTATGCCTATTATCAGCACGCCAAGAGCTACAACAGCTCCATGCAGCGGCGCGGACTGCTGTTCGCATACGCGCTGGCCGTCTCGGAGGAGAATGCCTCCGGCGGTACTATAGTCACGGCTCCGACCTGCGGCTCCTGCGGTGTGCTGCCGGCGGTGCTGTATCTCTTCCATACCTCGTATGGAGTGACGGAGAACAAGATAGTCAATGCGATGGCGACGGCAGGACTGGTCGGGGCCCTCATCAAGGAGAATGCATCGATATCGGGTGCGGAAGTGGGTTGTCAGGGAGAGGTCGGCACGGCCTGTGCCATGGCCTGTGCGGCTGCGACGAGGATTCTCGGCGGGACTCCTCCCCAGATAGAGTGCGCGGCCTCGATGGGTATGGAGCACTGCCTCGGACTGACCTGCGATCCAGTTTGCGGATTGGTGCAGATACCTTGTATAGAGCGCAATGCGATAGCAGCTGCAAGGGCTATGGATGCGGCTCAGTACGCATTGATGTCAGACGGAAGTCACATAGTGCCGTTTGATGCAGTAATAGAGGCAATGAAGCAGACCGGCCATGACCTGCCAAGCCTGTACAAGGAGACTTCCGAGGGCGGACTGGCCAATTTGATACACAATAAACGATAAATTTAGTATCTTCGCAGAATGAAACGTTTTGCAGAAATATTATCCGCGGCAGTTCTTATGCTGGCAGTTGCCGGACCGGTGTCTGCGTCGGCGCAGGACGGAAAAGAAGACGGCAATAAGGACAGGTCCTATGCCTCGTCTTTCTTCAAGGTTGGAGTCAAGGGCGGTATAGATTTCATATCCATGAGCCGTTTTGAACTGGGGTATATATCCGAGTCGGTGAGCAGTCATACTGGATTTACAGCCGGTATTGCATTCAGTTTTGATCTTCCGGTAAGGGGCATGACTATACAGCCTGAGCTCAACTATGTGTCCAAGGGTGCGATGTATCGGGGAAAGACATCCGGAGGATCCAGACAGGACATGCAGTTCAGGACAGATTTTATCGAGGTTCCCGTCAATCTCCAGTGGGGGCTTGATCTGATACTTTTCCGACCTTATCTGATGGTGTCGCCGTATATCGGATATGCGGTGCATAAAGAACCGGGGACATTGGACTGGGACAGCATCAACCGTTTTGAATACGGAGTGGGCATCGGAGGAGGCATAGACTTCTGGAGGATTCAGCTGCAGGTCAAGTACAACTGGAATATAGGCCAGCTGGCCCGCAGTATCCCTGATGACGGTTTCGTGCCCGGACAGTCAGAGTCACCGTCGGGTCCTGTACGGATGGGCAATTACCGCGGCCTTGAGGTCAACCTGGTGTTTTTCTTCTGATAAGACAGTTTTTAATGATATTTAAATATTAAGTTATGTTAGCAATTAATGATTCTAATTTTGAAGAACTTGTAGTTAACTCTCAGATTCCCGTACTTCTGGATTTCTGGGCGACATGGTGCGGCCCCTGCCGTATGATCTCTCCCATCGTGGAAGAGCTTGCAAATGAGTATGAGGGCAAATGGCTCATTGCAAAATGCAATGTGGACGAGGCTACCGATGTCCCCATGAAGTTCGGTATCCGCAATATCCCGACCCTGCTTTTCTTCAAGGGCGGTGAGATGAAGGCCAAGCTTGTAGGATCGACTACAAAAGCCGCTATTGTTGCCAAGATGAATGAGGTAGAGAATATGTAACATAAAAAGTAAAGTTATGAAAAAGATTTTTGCAGTTTTGTCAATGGCCTTTGTTGTGGCCTTGATGCCGGCGAAGGCACAGCCGGGTGAGGATTTCTTCAATCTCGGAGTAAGAGGCGGTCTCAATTTCTCCAATATGAGCGGCTTTAAGGATCTGGGACAGGATGGCTTCCTGAAGACGTATACCGGATTCAATGCCGGTCTGGTGTTTAACTTCAACCTGCCTCTCGGTTTTGAACTCAATCCTGAATTGCTTTATGTGCAGTCGGGTGTTAAGAAAGACGGTGTCCCTGCATCTCTTAAGACAGGTTCGCTCAGACTCCCTGTCAACATTCAGTGGGGAATCCGCTTATTCGGAGTAGTTAAACCGTACGTGGTGTTCTCTCCTTATATCGGGGGCGTCCTGTTCAGTGAAGGAACAGGGATGCTCGATATAGAAGATAAGTTTATCAACCGCCTTCAGTACGGAGTCGGTATAGGCGCAGGTGTCTATATCTGGCGTTTCCAGGTGTCTTTCAAGTGGAACTGGGATCTCAATCCTGTTATCAAGGAGAACAGTGAGATGGATCTTCCTCATTTTGGTGATTTGAAAGACAAGAAGTTCAACGGAGGTGAGCTCTCACTGGCATTCTTCTTTTAACAGATGACATTGACCGAAGAACTCAGAAGTGCGGTAGCCATGGAATGGGAAGGATTCGAGAGGCTTATGGCCGACTCGCTTACCTCCCGCAGTGACCTCCTGAACCGTATCAACGGCTATCTGCTCGGGAATTCGGGAAAGAAACTCAGACCGCTGCTGGCCCTCGTAACCGCGAAGGCCTGCAGCGGTTCCATTAATCCGAAAGCCGTGGCCTGTGCGGCTGTATCCGAGCTGATACACACGGCGACTCTTCTGCACGACGATGTGGTGGACGGCAGTGACCACCGCAGAGGACAGCTGACAGTCAGGAAACTATTTTCTTCCGGAGCGTCGTTGCTTATGGGTGATTACTGGCTGACCAGGGCCATTCATCTGCTCATAAAGTACGGCTGTCCTTATGAAGTCCTTGGCATTTATTCAAAGTCACTTGAAGAGTTGGCAGAGGGAGAGATCATCCAGATGGAGCTGGCCGACAGCCTGAAGACGACGGAGGACGATTATATTCAGGTTATCCGGCGCAAGACGGCATCCTTGTTCATCGCCTCGGTCAAGGGACCGGCCATAGTATCCGGGGCCTCTGACGAGGTTGTGTCTGCCATGGAGCAGTACGCCTATTGGTTGGGATGCAGTTTTCAGATAAGGGACGATATCCTCGATTACCGTCCTACGTCCGAGACCGGCAAGGACAGCGACTGCGATATCATGGAACGCAAGATCACCATGCCTTTGCTCTGCGCCATGCGCAACGCTCCGGAAGAGGAGGAGCGTATCCGCCGCCGTATGGGCGACATTGCCTGCGATCCGTCCAAAGTGGAGCAGGACAGGGAAGTCGCCGCAGAGATACGCAGTTTTGTCCTCTCTCACGGCGGACTTGACTCGGCCCGTGGAGTACTGCGTGACTATGCGCTCAAGGCTCAGGAATATCTGAAAGTGCTTCAGCCCTCCCAGTGCAGGGACGGCCTCATGTCCATAGCCGCTTACGTCGGCGGCCTATAATTTCCACCTTACATATGTGATCGGCTTGCCTTCGGCAAGGAACATCGACTCGTAGAATGTCTTGATGGACAGCAGCGGCTCTTTCTCGGCCAGGCCGGAGCCGTAGATGTCATTGTCGGCTTCCAGCAGGATGTGACCGCCCTCTTTTATGACTTCCAGAGTGGATTCGTGCAGGAGCTGGCTGTCGGTCTTAAGGTGCATTATGCCGTCCTTTTTAAGGAAATGAGAGTACCGCTCCAGGAATATGGGACTGGAAAGTCTCTTGTTGGGTTTCTTGGGCTGGGGGTCCGAGAAGGTCAGCCATATCTCCGACACCTCGTCCGGCCCGAAAAGCGAGTCGATGAAGTCTATCCGTGTACGGAGAAACGCCACGTTGGGCATATTGTGCTCGTGGGCGTATTTCGCTCCTTTCCAGAGCCGGGCACCCTTGATGTCCACACCGATGAAGTTCTTCTCCGGGAACCGCTCCGCCAGGGCGATGGTGTACTCTCCCTTGCCGCAGCCCAGCTCCAGCACTATCGGATTGCCGTTGTGAAATACCTCTTTATCCCAGTTGCCTTTCAGCGGATGCTCCTTGCCCAGCACCTCGTCCATCGGGGGCTGGATGAGGCATCTGAAAGTCTCGTTTTCCTTGAATTTGCGTATTTTGTCCTTGCCCATAAGATTTTATTGTCCTGCCAGTGGTGTCTTATTGATGATGATTCCTATTCCGATGATTCCGGCGCCGGCTTCCGGGACAGCGGATACAGTCATTGTCCATTCTCCGTGTTCCTGAGGCCGGATATTGCTGCGGTACAGCCAGCTTATGTCGTAATATCCCGGTGTGGAGGCGGCTTGTATCCTGCCGTCCTCAGGATTGTTATTGATATAGTCCTTGACGGTGCGGTAGTCAGAGGGAAATGTGACCCTCTCCGAACCTGACTGTCCTGACGGAGATGTCAGGCTGACGGAGAATGTCACATTGCTGCATTCTGCGTCAGCCTTGAATCTGGAGACCAGGCTGATGCCGTATACACATGCGCTGTCGCTCATATCGATGTCAAAGGAGACCCGGTCTTCCCCGCCGGCCTTCAGGGTAGTGAAATGGAAATCCTGGTCAGCGCTGCGTCCCTTGCCGGAGCATGAGACCATTATCATGCAGGCCGTGACAGTCAGAAGTGCCGTTACGGTACGCAGGCTCATTTCCGCTCAGGTTTTTTATTACCGTTGGTCTTTTCCTTGTCACCGGTATTGCGGACCGGTCTTTTCTTCTTTTTCTTTTTCTTCTTTTTGTCGAAGCGGTCGATGCTGTCGTCGCCTATGGAGGATACGAAGTCGATGGACTCACTGTCATCCCGGTTTTTCAGCATTGTCGCCGGTTTGTTGCCTTTCTGATTGGCGGCCTTGATCCTGCGCACCTCTTCAACTGTCAGAGGGGTGACTTTTGAAGCATTGCCCTGTTCGTAGGAGAACCACATGATGCCTTTCAGCACATCTGTCTTGACCAGCCATGCCTGTCCGTCCATGAATTCCAGCGGAGCGTTGACCTGCGGTATGCGGTTGTGAGCGTCTACGTATACAGGTACCTCGTAATTGATGCAGCACTTGAGCTTGCCGCACTGGCCGGCTAGCTTCTGCGGATTGAGTGACAGATCCTGGCAGCGGGCGGCCTGAGTGGATATGGACTGGAAGTTGGTGATGAACTTGGCGCAGCACAGTGCCCTTCCGCAGACTCCCAGACCACCTATGAGGCCGGCCTCCTGACGGGCACCTATCTGCTTCATCTCTATCCTGATGCGGAACTCCTCGGCGAATACCTTTATGAGCTGGCGGAAATCCACCCTTTCGTCAGCGATATAGTAGAAGATAGCCTTCGTCCCGTCTCCCTGGAACTCCACGTCGCCTATCTTCATGTCCAGTCCGAGGTCGGCGGCGATCTGTCTCGCCCTTATCATAGTGCTGTTCTCCCGGGCTATGGCTTCCTGCCATTTCTCCAGATCCAGCTGGCGGGCCTTCCGGTATATCTTCTTGAGTTCCTTGGTCTCCATGTCAAAATGGTTCCGGGCCATCTGTCTGCTGACCACAGGACCGCTCAGGGTTATGATGCCTACGTCATGTCCGGTGGCAGCCTCTACCACGACAAGATCGCCGGCTTTCAGAAGCAGGTGGGAAGTGTTCTCATAGAATCCCTTTCGGGTATTTTTGAAACGTACTTCGTATATGTTGTTGAACTTCGGGTCGGAGATGCCCTCCAGCCAGTCGAAGTCGGCCAGTTTGCAGCAGCCCCGGCTGTAATTGCAGATAAGTTCCCCGTTTTCGGCTCTTTCTGTGATGCATCCCCTGGAACAGTCGTATGTTGTGTTTTTTTCTTCCATATTGTAGATAAATTACAAAGATAATTATTTATCTTTGAATCTGGATATGCAATTTAAAGAAGTATTAGGAAACGAAGAGCTTAAGTCCCGTCTGATCAATATGGTGGACAGCGGACGTACCGGACATTCCCTCATGTTTGTGGAGAAAGACGGATACGGTGCCCTGCCTTTGGCCATGGCCTTGATTCAGTACATGATGTGCCGTAACCGGAAAGCCGGGGAGGATTCCTGCGGAGTATGTCCTTCCTGCCGCAGGGTGTCGGAGATGATGCATCCCGATATTCATTTCGCCTTTCCGGTCAACTCGGCTTCAAAGTCCGGCTCAGGCAAGCCGCTCAGCGGCTCTTTCATGCAGCAGTGGCGGGAACTCTACAAGGCCGATCCTTATTTTACGGAACCGGACCTTTACGAGCGGATAGGCATAGCCGACAAGGTGGGCGTGATAAGCGTGGCGGAGGCCAAGGAGATACTGGATTCGCTGAGCCTTAAGTCATACGAGGGCTACAGCAAGTTCATGCTGGTGTGGCTGCCGGAGCGGATGAACGCCGAGGCGGCGAACAGACTGCTGAAGATAGTGGAGGAGCCGTCCCCGGATACCTATTTCATATTTGTGACTCATGCGCCTGAACGGATAATCTCCACGATACGTTCCCGTTCCCAGATGATACGGCTTTATCCTGTCTCCCAAGGGGAACTGACTCCGTTTCTGTCCGTCCGGACCGGAGTGCCGGCTGATGAGGCTGTACTGTATGCCAGAACCAGCGGAGGCAGTCCGGGACTGGCTCTCAACATGATACAGGGCAGTTCCGCATCGGAGGCCTATCTGCCTTTGCTGACATCAATGCTGGAAAGTGTGGTCGGAAAGGATCTTCCGGCTTTGCTGGAGGGCAATGACGCCGTGCTGGCTCTGGGCCGGGAGCGGCAGAAGGACTTCTGTCTGTATTCGGAGGCGTTTCTGCGCAAGGCTATGATGCACCGCCGCGGACTGGGCTCTATTGCCGACGTACTCCCTTCTGAGAAAGACGCTGTCATACGTTTCTCGTCAGCTTTGCCGGAGAGTTTCTATGAGAAGGCCTTTGCGGCTTTTGAGGGAGCCAGGACGGCGGTGGAGTCCAATGTCAATGCCAAGATGGTCTTCTGTAATCTGGTCAATGTGTTGTTTGCCTTATATAATTTCCGGGTATGATTCTATATTTTTCAGGAACAGGCAATTCTCTTTGGGTTGCCGGGCGGCTTTCCCAGGCCCTGGGTCAGGCAAAGCCTGTATCTGTGGCGGATGAACTCAGAAGACATGCCGGTGATGCGGTGTGTGAATATGCCCTGTGTCAGGACGAACCGTTGATACTGGTCTTCCCGGTACATTCGTGGGGGCCTGCGGAGATGATGCTGCGCTTCGTGTCCCGTCTGAGTGTACGGGATTATGCCGGTCAGAAAGTCTATGCTGTCTGCACCTGCGGGGATACCTGCGGCTGGACGGACCGGATACTCGGAGAGGCTTTGAGAAAGCGTCATCTGCCTCTTACCGGCTGCTGGTCGGTGCGGATGCCGAACAACTATATACTGATGAAGGGGTTCGGAGTGGATCCCGACGATGTGCGTGAAGCCAAACTGGCTGCTGCTCCGGCTGCGGTGGACGCTGTGGCAGCAGCTATACGGAATGGAGATACTGGTGTCCATCTGACCGTGGGCACTCAGCCCTGGTTGAAAAGCAGATTGATCAGTCCGCTTTTCCGCCGTTTTCTGGCAGGGCCTGACAGCCGGACTAAGTTTCATGTCAGCGAGGCCTGTATCGGCTGCGGTCTGTGTGAGCGCGTCTGTCCGACCGGTACTGTGATCATGAAGGACGGGAGGCCGGAGTGGGGACGCGGCTGCGTGCAGTGTACGGCCTGCATCAACCGGTGCCCTGTACGTGCGATTGATTGGGACAGTATTACTCAGGGTCAGGGGCGGTACCACTATCCAGGTCTGTAACGGGCACCGGTTGATGAATTACGGGTTGGCTGATTTGAGAACCATCTCACAGCTGGAGCAGTTGAATGTGACCAGGATGTGACGGTCGTTGTTGACCAGGTAGAGCGGAGCGGCTTTCCTGACACCGTTTCCCGGCTGTCTGGGGCACAGCCTCATCTCATATCGTATGCAGTATTTGCAGCGCATGAATTCTATGTGGCGTGATGCGTCCAGCTCATAAGCCGGTGCAGCATCTATACCGACAGCGGCGTAGACTTCTTTTGAAAGAGAGTTGGCGCAGTTGAGCTGGGTAGTCTGCTTCGGCGGCACCAGCCGGCTGTGGTCTATCCTTTCCCACGGAACACTCTCAGTCATGTCGGCCTCATCATAGACGGCATCTATCCGGTCGTACAGCAAGCTTTCCAACTCGGCTGCAAGCTCCCGGCGCAGGGCATTGGCCGCTGAGGACGGGAGAAACGGGAGAGGGCCTTCTTCCGGCAGTTCAGTCAAGGTAAATGCGAACAGCCCGCTTTTGCGCGACAGCGATGCTTTCAGCCCGGACTCCGCCTTCTCTCTATTTGAGGCAGTCTCTGCCCTGAAGTGTCTTTCTGCACTGATGCCGTTGACGGTCAACACGCTCAGTGTCCAGCCGTCTCCGTCCTTGGAAAGAGCTGTGGATGCGGGAATCAGCCGTATGGGCCGGTCCCTGCTGATGCTGCGCTCAAACTCCTGGTTGTAGCTGCGGTAGACCTTCATTCCGATCCTGAGCATGGCAGAGACTTCCTGTGGTACAGATGAGAATATCCTGACCCCATTCTGGACTGTGTCGGCTCTCAGACCGTGGACTGTGCCGGATCTGGATATGAAGCACAGTCCGTCTCCGTTGGTCAGAGGTGTGCTGATATCTTCACGTGGCGCTATTTCGAAATATGCGCCGGCAGTACGTGGCTTTATCCAGGTGATGGTGCCGACAGGCTCTCCGATACCTTTGGCATAGTTCCCCGAGCACCACTTATCTCTTTTGCCGTCGATGAAATAATGCGTATAGCCCCGGTTGAATGTGGCCTCCGGATGCGGCGTGAATCCGCCGGTAGGGGTGCCGTAGGAACTGCGGACGTATTTTCCGCCGCTTTCCCGGACAATACGGTCGAGAGTGTCGCTGTATGTGCGGACTATGTTGCTCACATATGATATGTTCTTAAGCCTGCCTTCGATCTTGAAAGATGTGGCTCCGGCTTCTGCGAGCTGCTCTACGCGGTCCAGCAGGCAGAGGTCTTTCAGGGAGAGTATGGCTTTGTCGCGCAGGATGGTTTTTCCGCCTGCGTCTTTTACATCGTAGCGGGAACGGCAGGCCTGGATGCAGCAGCCTCGGTTGGCGCTGCGGCCAGTCAGGTACTGGCTCAGGTAACACTGGCCGCTGTAGGACACGCATAGTGCCCCGTGAACGAAGCACTCTATGCCGCAGCCCGGCACGGCTTCCGCTATCTCCCGTATCTGTTCCAGGCTCAGTTCGCGGGCCAGTACCAGTCTCTTGAATCCCAGCGAAGAGAGCCAGCGGGCCTGCTCCACCGTGCGGATATTGCATTGAGTGGAGGCGTGCAGCTCTATCGGGGGAATGCTCATCCTAAGTAGGCCCAGGTCCTGGACGATGAGAGCGTCACAGCCGGCTTCCGCGGCCTGGAACACTGTCTGCCGGGCCGCATCCAGCTCGTGCTCGTAGATGAGCGTGTTGAGGGTCAGAAATACCTTTGCGCCGAACTTGTGGGCATATCCGGTCAGTTCGGCGATGTCATCGAAACTGTTGCCCGCGGCTTCCCTGGCACCGAACGAGGGGCCGGCGATATATACGGCATCGGCACCGCAGTCTATGGCCGCGATGCCGATGCCCTTATTCTTAGCCGGAGCAAGAATCTCTAATGCTACTGGCATTTGAGTTCGTTGTCTACTTTATGCTTTGCGTACTCGGCAAACTGAGGGTTGTTCAGGATGGCCTTGTAGTTGACGCAGGCGTTGGTCTTGTCACCTGTGGCCTCGTATGCCGTAGCAAGCTGATATCTGATCTGGTCGATGCTCCTGGCGTTGGGAGAGGCGGCGATGAATCCCTCGAAGTTCTCGATGGCTGCGGCGTAGTTCTTCAACTGGAGAGCCGCTGTGCCGGCGATCTGCATGGCTGTGGGATTGGGCAGTATCTCAATGGCTTTCTGAGCATACTCCAGAGCACTCTCGAAGTTTTTGGCCTTGAGTTCGGTATTGGCACTGGTAAGATAAAGAGTGGCAAGCTCTTTGCCGGCGGCGTCTTTCTGGCCGAGTTCAGATGCTTTTGCAAGAGCGTTGACTGCGGTCTCTATATCCTCCATACGGCGGGCAGCCTGACCAAGGCGGAGATATCCGATTGCATCATTGGGGTTGATCTCTATTACTTTCTCATAGTTCTTCATTGCGGATGCATAGTCTTTCTGGTTGAGAAAGAGATTGCCCTGCTGCATGTACAGTTGGGGGATGAGGGATTCAGCTTCGACGGCTATGTCATCCTGTCCGTATTCGTTGGCTTTTGCAATGGCCTGGTTGAGGACGACTACCGCAGAGTCTATGTCATTGGCGGCTGCCAGTTCCTTGCCGATGGCGTTGAGCAGGGTGGGAATGTTCCTCTGGCAGTTGAAGAGGAGCTCCTCAGCCTCCGGTCCTATGACCTCGGCCTGGCCGAGGGCTTCTTCAAAATATTTGAGTGCAGTGGTTTTGTCGCCCGCGTTAAGAGCGGTGGCACCCTCGTTGTAGAGGGCTGTCGCTGATTCCATATCCTGTGCGTAGAGTGAGACAGCGGTAATCACAGCGATGGTGAGAATAGATAAAACTTTTTTCATGTGTGTAGATTGATGTTCAGCCGACAAATATAAGATATATTTTTATACATTTGTTTTATGAAACGTGTTTTTTTCATAGTCATAATAGTCATAGCTGTGACTATGCTGCATGCTCTCCCGGCTTCAGCCCAGCTGGTGGGCATTCTGGAGGACGATGCCAGGATAGTCCGGGGCACCATGCCGAACGGTCTGGCATATTATCTGGTGCCCAATTCCTCGGTCAAGGGGTATGCGGATTTCGCATTTGTCCAGAGAAACGGACTGGCCATGGAGGACTCCTCCTCGCTGGGCATGACTTACCTGATGGAGTGCATGGCCCTTACCGAGACGCACAATTTCCCCGACGGAGCCATTTTCTCCTTTATCGACGACATGGGGCTGAGCCGTACTGACGGCCTTGAGATAGAGGCGGAAGACTATTATACCACATATTCATTCAACAATGTGCCCATAGGGAAGAACGCCTCGGTGGTGGACTCGATGCTGCTGGCGATGTTCAATATGTCCTCCGCCCTCATCGTGGACGATCGATCGGTGGAGCGGGGAAAGCATTTCTTCCGTAATATGTTCGCCTCTTCCATGACCCTGGACCGCCGCATAGAGGACAGTTTGGCGCGGTATTATTTCGTCGGTACGCCCCTGGCCCCTCCGGCTGCGGAGGATTTGATGGAGGCTGTCGACGGATATACGGCGGCGGATGTGGCGGCTTTCTACAAGAACAGGTGCAGGCCTGACCGGCAGGCGATAGTCATAGCCGGGGACATAGACGCCGCTGCGGTCGAATCCAAGATCCGGGCCCTGTTCCAGATAATATCCAGACCCGGTACCCCTCTGCCCGATTTCCCGGATTCGGTCCTGGATGCCGCCGGGGGAGGGTATTTTTATTTTCAGGACAGGGAGGCCGACAGGGCCAGGGTGACATTTGACTATATCGCGGACCCTCTGGACCCGTCTCTGCGCAATACGGCCATTCCGTTCATCTACAACTATGTGTCCGAAGTCGGAATGGATATCATGAGGAAGCGGCTGATGTCCGCGCTGGAGGACGCACCTTTCTATGCCCTGGACGTTCAGACCGGCATAGTGCCTTATCTCAACCGTATCTCCTACCGTCTTTCGGTGGAGTGCGCTCCTGAGGATTATGCGGATGCTTATGTACTGATCCTGAACGAGGTGGAACGTGTGTGCCAATACGGAATCTCGGACAGTGAATTCAGGAAGAGCAGTGAGGAATTCATAGACAGACTGGACGAGACTTACAGGCGTCGCTCTTCATTGGACAACAAGTACTACAGGAATATCTGTGTCTCAAATTTTACGGACGGGTATGTGATGACGGGCATAGAGCTGTACAAGAGCTATATAGAGACGGCCGGGACTGTAGTGGACAGTTCGACAGTAGCCGCTTTCCTGTCATCTGTGTTCTCTGCGGACAGCAACCGGACCGTGGTGTGCTCTTCTCCCGAATACAGCGGGGGACTGGAATATTTCGCCGTCAGACCGGAACCGTATAAGGAGAAATACATTCCGCGCCGTTCTGAGCCGGAGTACGCCGCCGGCAGTATTACGGACAGGACCAGGTTCGTCAATCAGTCCACCGGTGTAGTGTCCAGACGTCTGCCCAACGGAGCGACCGTGGCTTTCCGTAGACTGGACTCGGAGCCGGGGAAGGTGCATTTTACGGCGGTGGCCAGAGGCGGGCTGTCCTTGTCCGGGGACAGTCTGGCGGTGCTGCGCAAGTATATCAATGATGTGGCCCGGATATCGGTGGTCGGAGGCATGAACATGTATGGAATGCACCGGCTTCAGGACTCTCTGGGAGTATCGCTGGAAAGGACAGTCTCGGTGGGGGAGCGCAGGCTTTCGGGCAGTTTCCCTGTGGGCCGGATGGAGGACTTCTTGGATGTCGTGGCGATGTATTTCGAGGGAGCGGAGCCGGATTACGGTACTTTCGGCAAGTTCCGGCGGATGAAGGAAGGCTGTGAGCCGTATGCGCTCAATTCGCCCGAGAAGGTCTTTCAGGCCTTGCGTCAGAGGGATGTCCGCACCATGTCCGGAGAATTGATGGCCGAGGAGGAGGCCGGTATCGCCGGTCTGGACTATGACGCTGCCCTGAGGTTTGTCAATGCGCTTTTCTCCAATGTGTCGGAGTTCTCGTTTATCTTCGTGGGCGACTTTGAGGAGAACGACCTGCTCAGGGCCGTATACGCCAGTCTTTCAGGCCTGCCCGGCAGAAGGGCCGGACTAGGCCGCAGCGAGAACAGCAGATTTTTCATAGCGTCCTACGATGCGGCGGAAGAAGTGAGGGTGCCGATGAGTTTCCCGCGCCGCCTGTACAGCTGCAAGCTCACCGTGCCTTCGGAGCTCACTGTGGAGGACAGGATGCTTTCGGAGGTCGCCGGCAAGGTGATAGAGAGGGAGGTCATACGGCAGCTCTCGCTCAGGGGTATTCTGGCCGAGGCGGAGCGGAGATTCTACCGTTATCCCGAGGAGGTGATGACTGTGGAGTTCCGGTTCACGACAGCCGGGCCTGTGGAAGATGTGGAGGATATGTTCGCGGATATACTGGTCTCCATGGCGGAGAAAGGCGTCAGCAAGGGTGAAGTGGCCGGAGTCAAGCGCAATATGGCCATGAAGGACAGGCTGCGGGAGTCCCGCGACTATCGGTACTGGGAGTCTGTGCTGCGCAACCGGTTCGTCAATATGAAGGACTTTTATACAAGACGCTCCGCTGCGCTGGATGCGGTCACGGCCGATCAGGTCAATGACCTGCTCTTTACTGTGCTGGACGAGGGGAATCTCTCCACTTTGTCGGTAATCCCTGAAGAATGATCAAGTATATGGATACAATGGTGATAATAGACGACAAGATAGTCTCTTCGGAGATTTTTACGGAATATTTTGCCTGCGACTACGGAGTCTGCGGCGGGGTGTGCTGCGTCATCGGGGACAGCGGCGCTCCGATGGAGGAGGACGAGCCGGAGCGTATCGAGGCCAATTACGGCAGATTCTCCCCGCTGATGTCGCCCGAGGGCCGGGCGGTGGTGGAGGAGAAGGGATTTTTCGAGGTAGACTCGGACGGGGACATGGTCACTCCGCTGGTCCCGGGCCGGGAGGAATGCGCCTATGCGGCCTGCGACGCGGAAGGCAGTTGGTTCTGCACCATCGAGCGGTCCTGGTGCCGGGGCGGCTCGGACTTTGTCAAGCCCATCTCCTGCCGTCTCTACCCGATCCGGGTCTCCAGGCTCTTCAACGGCATGACCGCCCTCAACCTCCACCGCTGGAACATCTGCTCCTGCGCCTTCGCAAAAGGCAAAAAGGAAGGCATCCCGGTTTTCCGTTTCCTGCAGAAGCCCCTGACGGATGCCTTCGGTGAAGAGTTCTATGCAGCACTGGAGGCTGCGTATGAGCAGTTTAGAGAGCCCAGAAGCCGACAGTAAAGTTGAACAGGAGTTTCTGGGTCATGTCCGGGTTGTAGGGACTGAGGTAGCGGAGGCCCAGGCCGACGTACAGGTTGTAGGCTCCGAGGTGCTTGGAGCCGAACTTCAGGCTCAGGTCGGCGTAGGCGAACCGGTAAGGGGTCTTGAGGTAGGTGGAGCCTCCGGAGGCATTGAGCTCCAGGCGCATCCTGTCATTCTTGTTGAGGAAGTCGTAACCCAGGTTGAGACCGAGTGTTCCGTTGGAACTGTAATATCCGTCGTAGTCATTGTAGCTTTCTTTTGTCATGCCGACGACGGCCTCGACCGGAATCCTGAGGGAGAGACCGTTCCGGAAAGATACTCCCGGGGCGATGTTCCAGTCGTATGTCATGAACTTAGGGTAGTCGAGCATGTCGGCACCCATTCTGATCTCGGTCAGGAATGAGAACCAGGCTTTCGGTCTTACGCCGGCTGTGTTGTTGTCTGTCTGCGCTGTGGTGACGGTGTCGGCCTTCGGAACCGTAGTAGTGTCGTTCTGGGCCAGGGCATTGACTGCAGTGCCGGCCAGGAGCAGCAGTGTCGCTGCGGTGAGAAGTGCTGTTCTTTTCATACAAGTGTGTGTTGATTATTGTTCATATAGGTAAAAATCCTTGGTAAGTGCTGCGTGTTCCGCGCTGCGGTGTCCGTCCGCGTAGGTAAGTACAAGTGAGTCTTCTACCGGGGCGGGAACGGGACTTTTGCCGAAAGAGGCAAGGATTCTGCGGACTCCGGAACCGGGTCTGGAATAGACTCTGGTGAGCCTGTGCAGGTGAAGTCTGCTTCTGTCCGCCAGCCGCAGGATGGATCTTTCGGACTCGGAGGGGACGATCAGACTAAAGACCCCGGAGTCGGTGAGCAGGCCGGCGGAGAGCAGCAGCAATTCGTCATGCGGAAGGCCGCCCGTATGTCTGGCGGTGCAGCGGCGGCTGTCCGGATTGGTCAGTGTGTTGTCGTAAAACGGAGGATTGGAGACTATCAGGCTGAAGCGTTCTGATGCAGCCTCCGGGCCGTGACAGTAGTTCTGAAGGCTGGTGTGGATGGCTCTGAGCCGTCCGCTCCAGGGCGAGCCGGCGAAGTTTTCCCTTGCCTGCATGACCGCGTCCCTGTCGCAGTCGATGCCTGTGATACGGGCCTGGGGAAATCTCTGGGCCAGCATAAGGGCTATCAGGCCGCTTCCGGTGCCGATATCCAGTATTTCCCCGGGACGGTCCTGACCGGCCCAGGCTCCCAGCAGGACTCCGTCAGTGCCCACTTTCATGGCGCACCGGTCGTGCCATATTGTGAACTGTCTGAACTTGAAAAAAGGTGCTCCCATCACATCATTCCTCCCGTGCTTTGCTGCCCGGTGCTGATGCCCGAGGAGCCGCCTACGCGGGAAGACTCCTCGAAGCTGCCGACATTGCGTCTGCGCGTATTGGTCGCAGTACCGAAACGCCAGCTGAAGGACAGGGTGACTTTCTGGATGTTCATACGCTGGTGGATGCTGTAGGTCAGCACATCGCCGGTGTACGAGGTGATGTCGCTACGGAACGAGCGGAGGATGTCCTGTACGTTGAGGGCGATGGTGCCCCGGCCGTCCCAGAGGTTCTTCTTGATGCCGCCGAAGAGCATGTACATCGGCTGGATATTCATGTAGCCGATGGTCATGTTGCCGGAGCCGAAGCCTCCGACCTCTATCTTCCATTCCTTCGGCAGCAGGAATGTCAGGTTGCCGTAAAAGCTCTGGAGGAATGATCCGTCGCTGTAGCCGCCGGAGGTACTTGTGTTGCCGTTGTAGGCGGCGAAATAGTTGGCCGAGAAGTTCATCCACTTGGTGACAGGCAGTTCAGATACGGACAGGGCCGCTCCGGCTATCTCCTGTGTGCCGAAATTCTCCCAGATCAGACGCTGCTCGCCGTTGTCGGGATTGACTTCGGGGTGCTGCATGATCAGGTTGGAGTTGTGCTGGTACATCAGGCTCAGGTTGAGATGCTGGCCGTAGCCGACGGTCAGGGACACCTGGTCGGAGAACTGCGGGTCAAGTCCGGGGTCTCCCTCGGTATAGGAGTTGGCGGACATGTAGGAGCGGAACGGGTTGAGCTGGCTGTATCCGGGCCGGCTGATACGGCGGGTGTAGGAGGCTGCCAGCCGCCACTTCTGGGTGGGCATGTAGCTGACAAATGCAGTGGGGAAGAGATTGAAGTAGCTCTTGACGCTCTGCTCTCCGGCACTGCGCCAGTCGCCCCTGGCGTAGGTGTACTCACCTCTCAGGCCTATCTTCACCGACCATTTCGGACCGAAGCTCTTGGCTGCGGATATGTAGGCGGCGGCTATCTGCTCGTCGTACATGAAGAGGTTGGAAAGGCTGTCGCTGTAAAGCCAGGAGTTGCCGAGGAAGTCCTCGCGGACGGAGTTGTTGTCAGTAATGGTGCGGGACCATTTGAGACCGGCCTCCAGCAGTCCCGTCTGCCAGAACACCTGCTGGTAATCGGCCTTGACCGACCATATCTGCAGTTTCTGCGAGGCATTCTGTCGGAAAATGTTGGAGTCCAGCTCTATCATGGACTGAAGGCCGGGGACGGGTATGTCGCTCTGGCTGCTCCTGTTGAGTATGTCAAAGTACGAGTAGTCGGCGTTGACGGTCAGTTCCTGGGCCTTGGCCTTGTCGAAAGTGTGGGTGTAGTTGAGGTTGGCCGAGATACCGTTGAAGCAGTCGCTGTTGTCTATGTCGCTTTCCACCCGACCCATCAGCTCTTCTCCGAGCAGGTGCTCCGTGAAATTGTCCCCGTAAGTGCCGGTGCCGCTGCTGCGGAAAGTGCCGTTGACGATTACTCCCAGGATATTGCGCTCGTTGATGTACCAGTCGTTACCGGCCCGGAACATCTGGTTGAGGCTGCTGTTGAGCAGGTTGGACCGGCTGGACATGGTGATGTCATAGTTCTCGCCGTAGAGGGAGCGGGAGTCCAGGGTCATGTTCATGTCATCGTAGCGGGCGCTGTAGGTCAGGAAGGTGTTGGTCTTTTTCCCACGGTAACTGAGATTGACCGAACCGTCGGCCGCCTGATTGTACCGGTCGAAATACATTCCGCCGTAACCCAGATTGACCGAGCCGTTGAGGCCATGGGTAAAATTCTTCTTGGTCACGATGTTTATGATGCCTCCGCCGCCGGCCGCGTCGTATTTGGAGGACGGGTGGGCCATGATCTCTATCCGGTCAATCGTGGTGCCGTCGGTGGAGTTGAGCAGGACTTCCAGTTCCTTGCCTGAGAGGTTGGACGGGCGGCCGTCAAGCCATACCGCTACGGTAGAGCCGTTGAGCTTGACGTTGCCGTCGAAGTCGATGGTCACGCCGGGAGCCTTGCGCAGCAGGTCCGTGCCGTTGCTGCCCTCGGTGGAGACTGCATCAGAGACGTTCATGACGATCTTGTCCAGTTTCTGCTCTATGACCGGACGGCGGGCGGAGACCACTACCGCATCCAGTATCATGGCATCAGGTTGTAGTGCTATAATTCCGATGTCGTGCCCCGATTGCGGAGTCAGTTCTACAAATGCATCTTTATATCCGATGAGCGAAGCACGTAACAGGCATTTCCCCGCAGGAAGTGTTTTGAAGCAGAATCTTCCTGTCGAGTCTGTAGTGGTGCCGTCGATGACCGTGCTGTCGGATGCTATCAGGGCTACTGTCGCAAACTCCACCGGTGCCGATGTGGCGGCGTCCGTCACTCTTCCGGTCAATGTCCCGGTGTGTTCATGCTGCTGCCCGGCCAGGGCGGCTGCCGCAGTGGCCAGAATCATGCATACTGCCGCTGTCGCTGTAAGAATATGGTGTCTCATTGCTGTTGTCTGCTGTGCTTTCGGTAAAGGGAGACGATCTCCTCAATCGTTATGCCGAGGATGTCCATCTTGCGGAAGACCTCTTTCAGTTCCTCGGAGATGAAAGATCCGCGCTGTCTCTCCCGGATGATGCCTCTGGCCCCCGGGCTGACGAAGTATCCGATGCCGCGCTTGTTGTGGATGATGCCGTCCTGGGACAGCTCGTCGTAGGAGCGGGCCACGGTGTTGGGATTGACCTCGAGGGAGACTCCGCATTCCCTTACCGACGGTATGCGGTCACCCTCGGGCCACTGACCTGTCAGTATCCGCTCGCATATCGAGTCGGCTATCTGCAGGTATATCGGTTTATGCTGGTCAAATTCCATAGTTGCTTGCATTTTACTGTGACCTTAATACTGAAGCCTGCGGATGCGGAAGTAGGTGAGTGCCCAGAAAACTATAGGGAGGATGCAGTAAATGAGTGAGAGTGCTCTGGACAGGGTTATCATCCACTGGAGCATGCGCTCGGGGGCTATGTCGGGATTGCTCTGCAGACTGTCGAAGAAGCAGATGGCGGAGATGACGGAGATGACAGCCCCTATTACCCAGATACCCAGAAAAGTAAGCAGGGTATAGCCTATCTTGTGTCGGCGGAACAGCATATTGAGCAGGACAAATGCGCTCTGAGTCATGGCAATGCCTACGATTGGCGGTATGGACAGCGGATTTACGGTGTCGTACATCTTGTTGACTAAGTCAATGTGCATTGCGTCAGTGTTGAAACTGAAAGGCATGAAGCCCATGATTGTGTCCATATATACCTTGGAGGAGAACATGCAGCCCCAGATGCTGCCGGAGTAGCTGGCTTCAAACGGCATGAGGGTGAGCAGGGAGTCGAGGCTCATCAGCAGGACTGTGGAGAGCAAGGGGAAGATGACCGAGCAGATGACCAGCATACTGATGCACTTCTCGAGGGTCGATGAAGGAGAGACGGCGTAGAAGACACCTTCCATGCGGCGGTTTTCGTTCTTGTAGAGGAAGAAGGGTGCCAGGCAGCCTATGATGCTGAGGATTGTCGCGGCTGTGACTGCACGGGCTACGGTGGAGACTGGCTCACCGTCGATGAGATTAAGGGCCCATATGGCAAGGTAGATCATGAGAATGATGCATGTGCTGGTCAGGATTATAGAGTATTTCTCCTGAAGCTCCTTGTAGATGGTCAGGCCCTGCCTGCGTATGTTGAATGTTGCGTTCATGGTGTGTACGTATTTAGTCAAGTGTGAATGTGTCTATTTGCTGAAAAGAGTCTTGAATGTCTCCTTGTTCTTGAGGGCCGCGTTGAAAAGGGCTTCGAGGTTGACTCTCGAGTCGGCCTCATCGCGGTTGGGAAGTACCTGGTAGTATCCGTTCAGGCCGCTCTCGCTCCAGTAGGCCTCGGGGCTGAGTGTCGGGGCGGTGGTAAACAGCAGCTTTTTGCTGATATCCTCTACGGATGCGTTGAGGATCATGCCTTCGCGGTCCAGGATGACTATCGGGTCTATGAGGTTCTCCAGGTCGCGTACCTGATGGGTGGAGATGACGATGACCCGGTCTTCGGTGGCACATTCGGAGATGACGCGGCGCAGGGTGGTCTTCGAGGGAATGTCCAGGCCGTTGGAAGGCTCGTCCATCAGCAGCACCCTGGTATTGAGGGCCAGGGCAAACGAGATCAGGGCCTTTTTCTGCTGTCCCTGCGAGAGCCGGTCGAAGCGGCTTGAGGCATCCACCTCGAAAGTCCGGCACAGCCTCTCGAACATGGCGTTGTCGTAACCCGGATAGAGCAGGGAATTGCTCTGCGCGAACCGCCTGACGGGGATGGGAGGGGCGATGAAGATCTCGGGGATGAAGTACAGGTCCTTGAGCATTTCGGGATTGCGCGAGGATGATCTGATGCCCAGCACGGAGCAGTCTCCGCTCTTGGGCCGCAGCAGTCCGCTGATGATGCGCAGCAGCGTGGTCTTTCCCACGCCGTTCTCTCCGAGCAGGCCGTAGATCCTGCCGGCCTCGAGACTCATGGACAGGTTCTCAAACACCAGGTGTTTTCTGTAGCTGAATCTCAGATTCTCGATTCTTACTGTCGGTTCATTCTTTTCCATAACATTTACTTTTATGCTTTATCGTTTAACTTCAGATTATTCGTCTTCTCCGTCCGCTGTCTTTCTACATAGTGTACTAGATAACTAATACACTGCAAAGCTAAGCAAAAAAAATTACCTGACAAATTTTTAATAAAAAATCTGCGTATCCGAATGTCAGTGGGAGTGTTGCTGTGCTGTTGTCTATTCTATGGGACTGGACTTAAGTATCTCCAGAGCTTGTTCATAGAGAGGATCATCCACGACAACCTCGATGGGTATGAGGTCGGTATTGGCGACTCCAGCCGTCCAGATCAGGTTCTCGTTGAGGACGAAAGCCGGCACACCGTTTTCTTCCAGAACACCCTTGCAGATGTTGGCTGATATAGAATTGTTGAATTTCTTCACTACTTTCATTGTATCTCTGGTGCTGAGTGTGTCCAACGTGTTTACTTTGTATCACTACTTTCATCAGGGCTGCCGCCTAAATCGTAAGGGTCATCCGGAGTAGAACCGTTTTCCTGACGCAGGACATATTCGATGTGGCTTGCCAGTCGCAGTATATCCTTGCGGTTACCGCTGAGAATGAGAGGCGCTTCGCCTTTGGTGATGGTTACTGCATCTTCGTAGGCCCTCATGAATCGGGTAAACTTATTGCGGAGCCGGAAAGTAACCTGCTCTGCGTCCTCGCCGGTCTGTTCGTAGCCGGCCTCTTCGAATTCCTTCAGAATCTTGTCGCGGTGATCTTCGAAGTCTCCCTCTATCATGACTTCCTTCTTGACGAAGGTCAGTCCGGGGTATATGGCTGCGATGATGGCGAAGATCATCAGCATCTTCCACCATGAGCCGTAGTTGAAGATGGCGTCTCCGTCTTCCGGTGATGTGGCGAAAATATGGCTTCCGCTGTACTGATCAGGGAATAAAAGAACGATAATTCCCACGAAAATAGCTACAAGGATGACGAAGATGAAAAAATATTTGACTGAGCGCATGACTCTTTTTGCCTTGGGATTCATATTTTATCTGACTGTTTTTAATTAAATTTGCTACAAATATAGTAAATCGTATTATTTTTGTCTTAACAATAAGATTATTTTTGACATGGAAGACATTAACAAGAAGGCCCCCGACAATGTCGCAGGGCGGGAAAAGACAGGAATGGCCGGTGCCGGCATTGATAAAGGCGACAATAACCGCAGGTTGAAAGTTACAGTGATAGTCCTTGCAGTAGTGGCGGCAGTTCTGGCTGTTGTCTTTGCCTACATATGGTATGATCGCCAGCAGATGATCAATGATCTTACCGTCGATAAAGAGAATCTGACCAATGAACTGATAGCACTTCAGGGTGAGTACTCACAGCTCTCCAGTGACAACGACAGTCTCAATGTGCAGCTTGACCGCGAGAGAGAGAAGGTAGATCAGCTGCTTGTCCGCATAAAGGAGACAGACGCGGCCAACAGAACCAAGATCCGTCAGTACGAGAAAGAGCTGGGTACACTCCGTGCTATCATGAAGCATTATATATTCCAGATAGATTCGCTCAACACCCTGAACCTTGCCCTTCGTAAGGATGCCGAGCAGGCCCGCATGGAGGCTAAGAAATCAAAGGAACGCTATGATGAGCTGAGTAAGACAACGGATGAATATGCCAAGCTTGTTGAGCAGGGATCCGAGATAAAGGCGCGAGGCATCAATGTGGTGGGCATCAATGCCTCGAACAAGGAGACTGACCGCAGCAGCCGTATCAAGAAGCTCCGTACCTGTCTCTCTTTGATAGAGAATTCAATAGCGCCCAAAGGTCTGATGACGGTATATGTCAGGATAAAGGGGCCGGACGGTGTACTCCTTACATCCGAGCAGCAGCGTATCTTCGAAGCCGGCGGTGAGCAGCTGGTATACACTGAGTCGCGTGAGGTGGATTATCAGGGCGAGGAAGTGGAGGTATGTATATATTATTCTCAGGAGCAGAAGTTTGTCAAGGGAGTGTATACGGTGGAGGTTTATACTGCTTCCGGATTGTTGGGTACGGGAGATATTCTTCTTCGATAATCATCGTGCCTGCTGATGATATATGTCCATTTTCCTTTCTGCAGAACGTTCTGCACTTACTGTGACTTTTATTCGGTAAGGGAGAGAGGAAAAATGGAGCAGTATGTGAAAGCCCTTCTGCGCGAGATTGATGCGCGGAGGGCTTTTCTTATGCGGTGTGCGGAGCCTGCCACATTGTATATAGGCGGCGGAACCCCCTCTCTGTGCCCGTCCGGGTGGTTGTCGGAGATTGTGTCCGCTCTCCGTGCCGTTGCCGGGAATTTCGGAGAGCTGACCGTGGAGGTCAACCCTGACGATGTGACTCCGGAATATGCGCTCGGACTGCGCTGCCTGGGAGCCAACCGTATCAGTATGGGCGTACAGTCATTCTCGGATGTCAGTCTCAGGTGGATGAACCGCCGTCACGATGCCGCAGGAGCCCGTGAGGCTTTCCGGGTGCTGCGTGAGGCCGGCTTCGACAATATCTCGCTGGACCTGATTTTCGGTTACGACCCGGTGACGTGGGGGACTCCGCCCTCGTCCGATGACTTGCTGATGCGGATGTGGAGTGAGGATCTGGAACAGATGCTGCATCTTCGTCCGGAGCACATATCGGCCTATCAGATGGGTGTCGAGGATGGCAGCGTGCTGGGAGAGAAAGCCTTGGCCGGTCTTTACTGCGAACCGTCCGACGAGTTGTGCGCCGCGCAGTATGCGCTGCTTCAGAAGATGCTCGCCGGAGCCGGCTATGAGCAGTACGAGGTGTCCAATTTCGCGTTGCCGGGCCGCCGGGCGTTACATAACAGCGGTTACTGGGAGCGTATGCCGTACATCGGTTTCGGTCCGGGAGCGCATTCGTTTGACGGAGACCGCCGCCGCAGCTGGAATGCTCCCGATGTGGACCTGTATGTCCGGTGCTGGCTGTCGGAGGTATCTCCCGGCCCTGAAATTCCGGTCGGGACTTCCGCTTGTTCAGGGGGAGCCGCTTGTTCCGGAGGCGCACATTACCGGGCGGACGGTGCGGCTTCCGGCAGCGAGACTCTTACCGATGAGGACGTGCTGGTCGAGAAAGTCATGCTGGGCCTGCGCAGGACTTCCGGCCTGCTTCTGTCGGATGTTCCGGAACTCGATCCGGTGACTGTCACCCATCTGGTCTCCTCCGGCTCTCTCGTCGAGGATGCCGGCCGCATACGCATCCCTCCCTCAAGGCTCTTCATCAGCGACACCGTCATCCGTGCCCTCCTCCCCGCCGGCTGATTCCGGTTATTTGCAGCCCATTTACTTTTCCAGCCCTCTGCCTCATGACGGGTGCTTTTCCATTTCTCCCGGAAAGTCTGTCGCTCCTCATCATCTTTCCGCCACCTCCTGCCCGTGTGGTATGTGCGGGCATCGGCGTTATGCGCAATATCCTGATTTTCTGGTTATTAACTATTTTAAGGGTGGATTTCGGAGCCTTTTATACCCTCGAAATCCATCTGGGGAAATGATTAAGTAGCATTGAGCCAGTCTGTTACGTTTAGTTCTATGTGCGCGAGAATTCCGTTGCCTGACCTGATTGGCATGTCATTCTCGGCCATTATGCTGTCAATGTCCACAGCTTACCAAAAACGTAAAAACTTTTTGCGGCAGCGTACGTCTTTGCTTATCGCAGTGGCGCAAGTTTTTACCGACTGGGCCGTCCATTTGCGTAAAATATATTTTGCAAAAAGCGTAAATAATTAGCAATCAGTGTCTTTGAAATTAATAAAGAGAGCCGTAACTTCGCAGTATTATGGAAAAGAAAAATTGGCATATCTGTACGGAAGGGCTTGAGGATGACCTTATATTCAAAAGTGCCGGCGATTTTGTGTACGGGATGAACGGAGTGCCTGTATGTGCGTTGACCAGCGGTGTTTCCATCCTGTGCTTCTGTTTAATGGACAATCATGTGCATTTTATTGTCAATGGGACGGAGGCTGACGGAGAGCGATTTATCAGACAGTATCTGCGTCGGTTGTCGCGCCTGGTCAGGATACCGGTGGAGAAGGCCTCGATGAAACTGATAGACGATGACGAGTATCTCAGGCAGGCTGTAGGATATGTCCTGCGCAATCCGGTCAAGGCTTACAATGTCATGCCTGCGGCTTATCCGTGGGGCTCGGGAGCACTGTATTTTGATGACTGTGTGATTGCTGCTCGGCACAGCGATTACGATACTGTGTCGGCAATAGGTGTCGTGAAGATGAGGAAGCTGCTGTGTTCGCGGGTGAGACTGCCGGACGATTACAAGGTGTCGCCTGACGGAATGGTGTGCCCGGAGTGTTATGTGGATATCAGTGCGGTAGAGGAACTTTACAGTAACAGGCCGGCCAGGATGATGTACTATCTTTCGGTTAATAAGGACATGGAGATGGAACTCTCCGGCGACATGCTTCACAAGGCCAAGTATCGGGATGCGGACCTGCTCGGTACGGTCAGTGATATATGCCGCGAGTCTTTCTCGAAAAACGGGCCGGCGGATTTGCGGCTGGAGGACCGTTACCGTCTGGCTGACATTCTCCGCCGCAGATACGGTCTGGGGATTAAGCAGCTTGCCCGTCTGACCGGGACAAAACCCGCATTGCTCAAAATCGTTCTCAAATGACACGGACATCGTACAGTCTAAGATGCTGATTTGCTGTAGTCATTTGGAGAGTGAACCTGTAGGACAATACCAGCCTGTGCAGTATATGAGGATAATTCCCGGGGACTTTTCAACGGGAAGTGTGCGCATCTGTATTTTGCGTAATGGCCTGATAGACAAGGTGTCGCGGTTTCTGACCCCTCGAAATCCATCGGTTTGTGAGGTGAAAGTGCTGATTATTAAGCAATTGGTAAGTATGAAAGATGCGCGTACATCCCGTAAATGCACCGGTGCAGAGTATCGTAGGTGGTGGGCCTGGTCTTTTCGACCGCCTGCCTTCAACGCTGTCAAAGGAATGAGTGTGGTATGCGGATTTGTCGGGGGGAAAGTGCCCTGGATTCGCAATGAATTGGTACACTTTCCCAAAGGGACTGCATGAGGGTTGCCGACTGGAGTGGCTGCGGTTGACTTGTTGCGGCCTGCTGATGTGACTGGCCGGTGTGCTGGGGGTGGATTAGCGGAAGAAGAGCTCGAAGCGGGTGAGGCCGTCGGGACCGGTGGCGAGACTGAAGCGGATGCCGGAGCGGGTGAGTATCTCGTGGATGACAGTCAGGCCGATGCCCTTGCCGTCGGGCTTGGTGGAGAAGAACGGGGTGAAGAGGTTGCGGGCGACTTCTTCCGGTATGGGCAGGCCGTTGTCGGATATGCACCAGTAGCCCGGCCTGGAGACAAGGGTAATCTGATTCCGGGAGGTATTAACAGGTGCTTCGATAGCGTTATGTTGGTTTTCAGAGAGATAGTTCCCAGAATCTGCGTCGGGGATGTTGGGCGCAGTATCATGCTTGCAGTGAGCGACGCAGTATCTTGAGCATGTCTGGATGGAGACTGCGTCGGGCTGTACGGATTCTGCAGTGCCTGAGGCGGTGTCGGGAGGGAAGGCTTCGACGGCGTTCTTGACGATGTTGGTGAGGACCTGCTCCATCAGCACAGGGTCGATGCTGACGTCTCCGGCGTTATCATCCAGGTCCAGCACCACGGCAATCTGCCGCCGGCCCTTGAGGCTTTCGAGGAAGGGTGCTGTCCTGCGCAGGAAAGAGTTGGCATCCACGGGCCGGCACACCGGGTCGGGAATCCGGGCCATCGAGGCGTACTCGGTGATGAACCGGCTCATGCGGTCAATGCGTGAGAGCAGTATCGAGAGCATGGAGGAGGTATCCTTATCGCCATAGTCCGCGCTGCTCTGCTGCATCGCTCCGAGGGCGGATGTCAGTCCGGCCATGGTGTTGTTGACCTCGTGGGAGATGATGCGGATGACTTTCCGGTAGCCCCGTTTCTCGGCCTCGTACAGCTCTTCGGTCAGCGGCTCCACCATGTAGAACGTATGTGGAAATCCTCTGTCCATGAAGGACGACTGGGTGCAGCGGTAGATGTGCAGCGGGTCGGTCTGGAGGATCCTGCCGCTGTCCGGTTCCACGGAGGCCATGAGCCTGAGCAGTGGCAGCCCGCTCTCGTCCAGGGAGAGACCTTTGTATGTGCCGATGCCGGTCAGGCCGAGGAAGCGGCACATGGCCGGATTGGCCGAGGACAGTTTCCCGTCTATGTCCATGATGAGCACTCCCATCGGGGATGCGGCGATAAGCAGTTCCAGAAAATGGTTCTGCTCCTGGGCCCGTACCTCATCTTCGTGGAGCTGCCGGCTCATCCGGTTGAACAGCTCTATGATGCGGTCCGCGTCTGTCTGTCCTACGGGACGGAGCCGGGTGGAGAAGTCCTGTTCTTTCAGCAGGTCAATACCTCTCGACAGGGTGTCGATAGGCCGGACTGTTTTCCGGTAGAGTATGGCCAGCAGTACTATGACGGCTACGGTGCAGATCTGGATGACAAGCCAGGTCCATTCCTTCTTCTCAGGTGCGAGCACGAGTACGAGAACGGCAGTTCCGACTGTCAGTACGAGTATCAATGCGGCTATGAGCCTGAAATATCCCCGTGCGCTCATCGTCCTAGAGTTCTATTTTGTATTTTTCCAGACGGCGGTAGAGAGAGGCCCTGGTGATGCCCAGGGAGGCGGCTGCCCGGGTCATGTTGCCGTTGCAGTCGGACAGTGCCCTGCGGATGCGCTCTTTCTCCAGCTCTTCCAAAGTGAGGCTGCCGGAGGAGCGTGCGGCTGACGGCTCCGGCGCACCTCCCATGCAGCGGGCGATGTCGTCCTTGCCGATGGTCCCGCCGGGTGCCATGATGAGGGCCCGCTCCACCACATTCTTCAGTTCCCGGATATTGCCCGGCCACGGCAGACGGCTCAGGTATTCCACCGCCTCGGAGGAGAACTCCGCCCGGGACGGTACATCCTTGGCGAAATGCCTTACCAGCAGGGGAATGTCCTCCCTGCGCTCTCTTAGCGGGGGCAGATGGATGGGGATGAGATTGAGGCGGTAGTAGAGGTCTTCGCGGAAAAGTCCCTGGCTCACCATGTCAGGCAGGCTGCGGTTGGTGGCCGAGATGACCCTGACATCGGTCTTGCGGGGCAGGCTCTCTCCGAGCGGCTCGTATGTGCGGTCCTGGAGCACGCGGAGCAATTTGACCTGACAGACAGGCTCCAGCTCTCCGATTTCGTCAAGGAAGATGGTGCCCTTGTCGGCCAGCTCAAAGCGTCCCTTGCGGTCTGTCCAGGCATCGGTGAAAGCCCCCTTCTTGTGCCCGAACATCTCGCTGTCGAAGAGGCTGGAGCTCAGGCCTCCGAGATTGACCTTGACGAACGGTCCGGATTGCCTGGGAGAGTTGAGGTGGATGGCCTCGGCGATGAGCTCCTTGCCCGTGCCGCTTTCCCCGGTGATGAGCACGGACGCTCCGGTGGGGGCCACCCTCAGCACTGCGTCCAGCACTTCCCGCATCATGGGGCTGCGGCCGATAATCCGCTCGAATCCCCTGCCCGTGTCCGGGGTCTGCTCCGCCTGCGCCGAGTTCAGGTGCAGGGCAGTGCCTATGCGTTCCAGCAGAGCCGTATTGTCCCAGGGCTTGGTGATGAAGTCAAATGCTCCCAGCCTCATGCCCTCCACGGCCAGGGAAATGCTGCCCCAGGCCGTCATGAGTATGACCGGAGTGGACGGGGCGAGGATACGCACCTTCCGCAGAAGCTCCAGACCCTCCTCGCCGGTGGTGGACAGGGAGTAGTTCATGTCCATCAAGATGAGTTCCGGCTCCTGACGGCGCACGGTCTCTATCGCCTCTTTCGGACCCGGTACGGCCTCTGCCGTCAGTCCGGCCCTGCCCAGCAGGAATCTAAGCGATGCTCTTATCGCATCATCATCGTCTACAATCAGTATCATAATGTCACGGTTTCAGTAGGTTGATGGGAACGACATACACTCCGTCCTCTCTTCGGTAAGAGCTGCCGACGGCAGTCAGTACCATTAAGAACGAGGGCGCTTTTTCATTGCTCTTTTCCTCAAGTTTTGCTTTCAGCGTCTTAAGTGAATCGGCACCGGCCTCGATCAGCTCGTCTCCGCCCAGTTTGATCTCCACGGCTCCCCAGCGTCCGTCGTCAAGATGTATGACGGCATCGCATTCCAGTCCGGTGTTGTCCCTGTAGTGCAGCACCTCTCCGCCAAGGGTCTCCGCATATATTCTGAGGTCGCGCACGGCCATATCCTCAAAGAACAGCCCCAGGCTTTCAAGATCTCTGAGCAGGTCTTCCGGCATGACACCCAAGGCCCTGCATGCGATGGATGTGTCTACAAAATGCCGTGTGGGAGTCGAGCGTATGGAGGTCTTGGAGCGGATGTCGGGATTCCACGCAGCCATGTCCTCGATGATGTACAGGTCCTTTAAGGCTTCCAGATAGTCGTCAAAGGTCTTGGGATCCATTGTCCTTTCGTTGCTCTGGCGTACATCTGCGATGATGGTCGATATTGCGGCTTCTGTCGAGATATGACGGGCGTAGCTTCTTACGATCATTCTCAGCACTTCCGGTTTCTTGTTGCGGAAACGCTCGTTCTCACAGTCCTCGAACACAAAAAGTCCGTTCCAATAATTTTTGGTTATCTCTATGGCGATATCTTTAGAAGCCAGCACGGACACCGGCCAGCCGCCACGGCAGATCAGATGAGCGATATTCTCCAGAGACGCATCCTGATTCAAGTCCCATACGGAAGCGGCATCGCCGTTGAACAGCCCCTGCAGTGAGACCGTTCCTTTTGACTCTTTTGATTCCCACAGACTCATCGGGCGCATTCTCACGGGAGTGATTCTTCCGGCTCCGCTGTGATGTACCTCGGTCTTGTCCGCAGGAGTGGAGCTTCCGGTCAGAATATATTTGCCGAATTCGTATTTGAAATCCAGGTCGTCCTTGACTTGATTCCAGATATCAGGGGCTTTCTGCCATTCGTCTATCAGCCTGGGACATTCTCCGTTGAGCACCGCTTTGGGATTCATCCGCGCCATAGCGATGGCCTGTTTCGTGTTCAGCTTTATGAAACTCTTCTGGTAAAGCATACATGTGGTGGTCTTGCCGCAGAACTTCGGGCCGGCCACGACGATTGCCCCGGAGGTTCTCAGCTTAAGTTCTATCTCCTTTTCGATAAGGCGGCTGTAATACATAGGGAATGTTTTATAATCCATTGCAAAGATAGAAATTCCTATGATTTTCAGTATAAAATTCCCAAGATTTTCAATGAAAAATTCCCAAGATTTTCAATCGTGGGCTGAGCGGAGGTTCGGTCAGGTGTCCGCAGAGGGGTGTCCGATATCGGACACCTGTACGGAAATGAACGGATGTCGTCGAGGGTAAAATATTGATAAATAGCATAGTGAGATGCTGGCACGGGGATTGCCGTCCATATCGGCAAACTTATACGATATGAGAATAGGTCTATATTTCAAGCAGGCGTGGTACAACCTCCGGGTGAACCGGGTGTACAGCGCGGTGTTTATCGTCGGAACGGCAGTCTCGGTCGCGCTGGTGATGGCTTTTCTGACCGTGCTCTCCTCCAGAGTGGTCAATACCGTGCCGGAAACGCACAGGGACAGGATGCTGAGTGTCAGCCATCTGTTATATAAGGGAGATATGGGAACGCTGGGCTTCGGAGTGTCGGCTGAGTTCGGAAAGCGTTTTTTAGACAGTATGCCCGGAGTGGAGTGCTGGACAGCAATGGCTCCGGGACATTTTATGGAAGGTCCGCTCACATTGAGGGATGCCGCCGGCATCAGCTGCAAGGCGTACACCCGTTTCGTGGACCGGAACTTCTGGAGGGTCTTCGATTTTCAGTTTATCGCTGGCAGACCCTTGTCGGAAAGCGGTATGCACGGCAGTGCAGCCGAGCTGGTGGTCTCCGAATCGATAGCACGCCGTCTTGCCGGAAAGTCGGATGCGGTGGGTAAGGAGGTGTACTGGGACGGCCAGTTGTTCCGGATATGCGGAGTGGTCAGGGATGTGCCCATAAGCGCGTCTGCGGCTTTTGCCGAGGCTTGGATGCCTTTGGACGAGTACGACATCAACATGTCGTGGCTCGGACGGATGTTCTCCGGCAAGAGCAGTTTTCTGGGGGACGGATTCATATATATTCTGGCTGACGACAGGGCCTCGTTCCGTAAAATCAGGTCGGGGATTGAGGGCCGCCTGGAGATATTCAACCATACCGATGACAGCGGCTCGGAACTGAGCCTGCCCCGGGGAGTACCGTCGTATGTGGAAAGTGTGTTCGCACAGTTTGATATTCATGGCAACAGTCAGCCTATTACGCCCTATATCTGGATGAGTGTCGGAGTGCTCCTGCTTATCCTGCTGGTGCCGCTTTTCAATCTCTCCGGCATGGTGACTTCCAGGATGGAGGCACGTCTGACCGAGTTCGGTACCCGTAAGGCCTTCGGTGCCTGTGGTGGTTCCATCCTCTCGCAGATAACCTGGGAGAATCTGCTGCTGACACTTATCGGCGGAGTGCTGGGGCTGGTGCTGTCCTGGCTGCTGCTGGAGGTGTTCTCCCGTCAGGTCAGCATGTTGATACCGGGTGGCGGATGGATGCCGGGCTACGGGACTCCTGAGGCCGGGTATTTTGATTTCAGAGATTTCTACAACATATACCTGGGGACTGCACTGCTTCTTATCATAGTGGTGCTCAATGTACTGTCGGCCCTACTTCCTGCCCGCAGAGTCATCCGGCATCCGATAACCGAATCGTTGAACTATAAAAAATAGCGTACTATGATAAGGCAGATATTCAAGCAGATATGGTTTTACCGCCGGGGCAGTGCCTGGCTGTTTGCGGAGCTTCTTGTGATCGCTGTCGTGTCGTGGTTTGTAGTCAACCGGATATGGAATGTCCAGTACAGGATTCACGCCATACCCGACGGCATAGACTATGACGGGGTGTATGTGCTTTCTCTCGATGAGCTGTATCCCGGTCAATATGGCTATGACAGCACCTACGATACGGACGAGGCCCGTATGGAGAACTTTTTCCGGGTAGGCGACATGCTGCGTCAGATGCCGCAGATACAGAGTCAGGCCACGATAAATATGACTCCATGCTTGGGCAGCATAAGTGTGATGACAATATTCCTGGACAGTGTTACGATGGTGAATACAGCTGTGATTCAGAGAATTTCTGGGGCGGAGGACTTTCGGTTACTAGGATACAAGGTACTGCTGCCTGAGGACGGTGAACTTGTGGATGAACCCAATACGATACTTATTTCCGAAGATCTGGCCATGACGCTGTTCCCTGGAGTCAGTCCGGTAGGAAAGACTCTCAGGGATGCACTGGATGACTCCAGTCCGAATTACGCTTCGGATTATGATAATAGAAAGATAACAGGAGTCATCGCCAATGTCCGTATGAGCCCGGATGCTGAGAATATTCCGATGCTGATAGAGAATATCCACAGGCAGGAGTACTTTGAGGATATTGTATTTAATGAAGAGTATAAATACGCTTTCCGGACTGTGCCGGGGGTGGATGCGGAGGAGTTTGCGGCAGAGTTGGGCCGGAAACTTGAGAGCGGCGGAGGCCTGGGCAATTACAGAGTGAGGGAGGTAGTGTCTTACAGGGAGATGGTGGAGGACAGGATTCTGTCCGGCAGCATGGACCGGCTGTTCCTGTGGAAGGCTCTCAGGATATTCCTTATCATCAATGTGCTTCTGGCGGTGGTGTCCATCAGCTGGCTGAGAATGGAGGAGCGGTGCGGGGAGATCAGCGTCCGCCGGGCGATGGGAGGCTCCGGGTGGAGGATTCTCGCCCAGAACATCGGAGAGATATGGGTCGTGACCGCAGCGGCCGCCCTTATTGCCAGTGTGGTGGTGATCAATATCATTGTGCTGGGGAAGATGGATATCGTAGGGGAGACAGAACAGTTCATGCTGCCGGTGACAAGAGATCTGTATCCGCTGTTATTTGACCCTGTACTGCATTTTCTGGCGGTGGAGGGCATTGTCCTGGGGCTGCTCCTTGTCGTGGTGACGGTGGCGGCTGCTGTGCCGGTGCTGCTGGCCATGCGACAGTCTCCAGTCGAAGGTCTTAGGGACGAGTGATTTTTTAGAGGATTTGATAGAAATGGAAAGTACAATACATACGATGGACAGAAATCTGACTGTTAAGGAGAAATGGCAGGACCGCCGCAAGGTCATCATCCGCTGGAGCCTCGGAACAGGAGCGGCGGTGGCGGCTGTGGTGCTGCTGGCAGTGCTGATCCAGCCGTCAGTGCGTGAGAGCAGTATAAAGATGGCGGCGGCGGATATTGGCTCGATAGATTTTGCCGTATCGGCTACGGGCAAGGTCGTGCCCGGCTATGAGGAGACCATAAATGCTCCGATATCGTCCCGGGTAGAGGAGGTCTTCAAGCGGGCCGGAGACGTGGTGCAGGCCGGGGAGCCTCTGCTCAGGCTGGATCTGACAGCAGCGCAGGCCGAATACGACAAACTGGAGGACGAGGAGCAGATGAAGATCCTGAGACTTGACCAGATGCGGATTTCTAACCGCAATCAGCTTTCAGAGATGGAGATGAGGATAAAGATCCAGGAGATGGAACTGGACCGGAAAGAAGCCGCCTTACGCAATGAGCGGTATCTGGATTCTCTGGGAGCAGGCACTCCCGATAAGGTCAGGGAGGCGGAGCTGGCCTATACGGTGGCCAGTATGGAACTGGATGAGAACCGGCAGAAACTGGAAAACCAGAGGGAGTTGTCAGCAGCCGACGAGGCGGTGGCAGAACTGGAACTTTCCATTTTTCGCAAGAATATGGAGCAGAGCCGCCGCCGGCTTTACGACGCCGGTATCAGGGCTCCGTATGCGGCTACCCTGACTTATATCGCGGATGAGATAGGCGCTCAGGTCTCCGAGGGCAGCAAGATAGCCATGCTGGCCGATCTGACCCGCTTCAAGGTGGAGGGCGAGCTGGGGGACATGCAGGCCGGCAGGATAGCCGAGGGGTACCGGACGACCGTGCTGGCCGGACGGGATACGCTTGCCGGAGTCGTATCGGGCATCTCGCCTCTGTCCACAGACGGCCTGATATCGTTCTCGGTGCAGCTTGACGATGAGTCGGCTCCGGTTCTGCGCTCCGGGCTCAAATGCGATATCTACGTGGTCTATGCCTGGCGTGAGAATGTGCTCCGCCTGCCTTCCGGTACGTACTATAAAGGGGCCGGCAACTACGATCTCTTTGTACGTGAGGGCGACCGTCTGGTCCGCCGCCGTGTGGCCCTCGGCGAGGCCAACTACGACTATGTGGAGGTCGTCTCCGGCATAGAGCCGGGCGAGCAGGTGGTCATCTCGGATATGTCCGACTATGCGAAGCAGCCGGAGCTCAAGATCAAGCCGGCCAAGAGGAAAAGATAAAATCGTTGTTATATGAAACTTGGAATGTATATAAAAGAGGCGTGGTACGACCTGCGCAAGTCAAGGGTGTACAGTGCGGTCTATATCATCGGTACGGGCTTCTCGCTGGCACTGGTGATGGCTTACCTGACGGTGCAGTCGATGCACTTCGACAACTCCTATCCGGAGGTACACAGAGACCGGATGCTTATAATTCCGGCAT
>CALVDI010000004.1 GCA_944326225.1 uncultured Bacteroidales bacterium
CCAAAGATCCTGGCACCTCTGAATGAAAGCAGAAAATCCACGGAGGCATTGCCCCACCAGCCGTCATACCGCAGGTGTGCATTGTAATAGGAAGTCCTCCTGCCGTCCAGCCTGTCATACCGGTATGCGGCGACTGTCGTTCCTGCCTTCAGCCAGCTGTTCCTCCAGGAAACATTCGCCCCGGTCACCTGCTCCCGCAGAGCGTCCCTTGCGGCACGGTCCGCGTCGCTGTCATGCAGTCCGTCATCCGGCTTGGAAACGAAATACTCCCCCTCCACCTTCGCATCCTGTCTGTTGTCAGAGTAAAATACCGTAGCCTCGAATCCTGCCGGGAAAGCGATAGTCAAGCCGGCTCCGTGAAAATAATTGTTCTCGTCCGTGGATGTGTAGGGACGGACTCCGGCCTGTCTCCTCACGACCGTAGAAGGCGAGGCCAGGGACGACATCGAGAATCCGCTCCAGAGCACCAGTCCCTGGCCCAGACGCAGCGAGTAATTCCCGGCCACGGCACTGACCAGACGGTAACGGCCGTCCCTGGAAAGGCTTATATCGCCGGCCGAGACGTAAAACGAATAGAAATCCGGGAATCCGCGCTCTCCGGCATCGCTTTCCAAGGTAAAGCCCGCGCCATACTGCCCGTTCAACTCCGCACTGAACTTGGCCAACAGCGGTACCGGCAGGCCGTCATTCTCTTCCTTTTCCCGCTTCAGATCCCATTTTGTCCGGAATACCAGCTTGCCTGAGAGATCCGGCCGCCTGTCTTCCATCACCTCACCGGGCAGGAACGTCACAAACGGCCTCAGGACTCTCACCTTCTCCGCATCGAAGCCATCCACCAGCGACAGTTCCGCTTCCGATGAGACTGCTCCGTATTCCGCCCTGTATTCGAGCAGACTGGCCACCATGAACGGGGTCATCAGCGGGAAGGTCTCCAAAGCCTCCCTGTCCGCCATATTGAGGTCCAGCGGCCTGGTCATAAGTCCCGCCAGGTATTCCGCCAGCTCTTCCGGATCTCCCCCGCCGGCTTCGCACTGCTCCTCGATCATACGTACTATGGCATCCGGCAGTTCCTGAGCCTTCAACGGCACACTGCACAACAAAAAAGCCGCCCAAAGAAGGGCGGCCCTGTATATCATCGTCTTCCCTTCACATCTCCCGCGCATACCAGACTTATTTGAGTTTTCTAGATCGTCAATCGACTTTAAACTTGTACTTTATCTCCTTGAGCTCCCGGTTGGCCTTCTCTATCTTCGAAGCCAGGTCATTCTTGAACTCCACGACCTTCTCCATCACGGCCGGGTCTCCCGTACCTATGATCTGTGCAGCCAGAATAGCCGCGTTCTTGGCCCCGTCAAGGGCGACAGTCGCCACAGGTATACCGGAAGGCATCTGCAGGATAGACAGTACCGAGTCCCAGCCGTCCATCGAGTTGGATGACTTGATGGGCACTCCTATCACAGGCACCGGAGTATAAGCCGCTATCACACCGGGCAGATGAGCGGCACCGCCGGCACCGGCGATTATCACCTTGATGCCCCTTTCCTTTGCGGCAGTGGCGAACCGCATCACCTCGACGGGCACTCTGTGGGCCGACAAGGCATTGATCTCAAACGGTATTTCCATCGAATCGAGAAACTCCGCTGCCTGCTTCATCACCGGCATGTCCGAAGTGCTTCCCATGATAATTGATACTATCGGTTTCATCTTACACTGATTTACATTGTTTACGGCAAATTTAATCTAAAAAAACTTTATTTCTGCTTTTTTTGCCTTACTTTTGCGTTATGGACAGGATAAAACTTCACGACAAGTATTTCAAGCTTTTCATTCCCAATGAGAAGATAGAGGAGGCCGTCAGAAAGACAGCCCAGCAGTTGAACCATGACTACGCTGACGGCGACATACCGGTGTTCCTGAGCGTGCTCAACGGCTCGTTCATGTTCACGGCCTCGCTGATGAAATACATAGACTTCCTGTCGGAGTTGTCCTTCGTCAAGATGGCCTCTTACTGCGGCACATCGTCCACCGGCCAGGTCAAGCAGCTCATCGGACTGTCGGATAGCCTCAGAGGCAGACGTGTCATCATCGTCGAGGACATCGTGGACACCGGCAAGACCATCACGGACATGTATGCCATGCTGCAGGACATGGGCGTGGCCGACATCAAGGTCTGCACCCTGTTCCTCAAGCCCGGCGCCTACAAGGGCAATGTCAGGATAGACTACCACGCCATGGAGATAGGCAATGAGTTCATCGTCGGCTATGGACTTGACTATGACCAGCTCGGACGCCAGCTCCAGGACATCTATATCGTCGAATAACTAACTGTATACAAACATATCAACATCATGAGATACTATATCTTATTCGGCCCTCCGGGGGCCGGCAAAGGCACTCAGGCCAAACAAATAGTGGACAAATACAATTACCTTCACATCTCCACCGGAGACCTTCTCCGCCATGAGATAGAAGCCGGTACAGAGCTCGGAAAGAAAGCGGCTGAGCTTATCGAAAGGGGCGACCTCGTCCCGGATGAAGTGGTTGTCGGCATGATCCGCAGAAAGATTACCGACAATCCCCACATCAAGGGCTTCCTCTTCGACGGATTTCCCCGCACCATCGCCCAGGCCGAGACCCTGGACAGCATGCTGAATGAGTTCGGCGGAAAAGTAGACGCCGTCATCTCACTTACACTGGAGGACAAGCTGGTGTACGACCGCATCCTGCACAGAGCCATGATAGAGAACCGCAAGGACGACATGGACCGGGCCACCATCGAGCACCGTATCGCCACATATCACCAAAAGACAGAGCCGCTTATCTCCTACTACAAGGGCAAGGGCAACTACCGCGAGATAGAGGGCAACGACACCATCGAGCACGTATTCGCCAACATTTCCCGCATCCTCGACGAATAACCATCCATGCCAGGCAGCAATTTCATAGACTATGTGAAGATATTCTGTGCTTCTGGAAACGGGGGCAACGGATCCACGCATCTGAGGCGCGAGAAGTACATTCCCAAGGGCGGACCCGACGGAGGCGACGGAGGCCGTGGAGGCCACATCATCCTCCGGGGCGATCCGCAGTACTGGACTCTGATCCACCTCAAATACCGCAAGCACATCAAGGCAGAGCACGGAGGCGCCGGAAGCGGAGGCCTCAGACACGGTGCCAACGGAACGGACATCATACTGGACGTACCCCTGGGCACTGTCGCCAAGGATGCCGAGACCGGAGAAGTGCTCTGCGAGATCATGGAGGCCGGACAACAGGAAATCCTGGTGCGCGGAGGCCGCGGAGGCAAGGGCAACAATTTTTTCAAAACGGCCACCCTGCAGACACCACGGTTCGCTCAAGAAGGAGAGCCTGGAAAAGAAGGCTGGTTCATCCTGGAGCTCAAGCTGCTGGCTGACGTAGGGCTGGTAGGCTTTCCCAACGCCGGCAAGTCCACACTGCTGTCAGCCGTATCCGCCGCCAAGCCCAAAATTGCCGATTATCCTTTCACCACTCTGGAACCCAACCTTGGTATCGTGTCATGCCGCGACGACCACTCCTTCGTGATGGCCGACATCCCGGGTATCATCGAGGGGGCCCATGAAGGCAAGGGTCTGGGGCTCAGATTCCTCAAGCACATTGAGCGCAACTCCATGCTGCTTTTCGTAATCCCGGCCGACTCGAAGGACATCAGGGCAGAATACCGCACACTGCTGGGAGAGTTGGAGCAGTTCAATCCCGAACTGCTGGACAAGGACCGGCTGCTGGGCATCTCCAAGGCCGATATTTTGGATGAGGAATTGCGGGCCGGACTGCAGAAAGAACTGCCTGAAGGCATCCCGTCTATATTCTTCTCGTCCGTCAGCGGAGAGAATATCCCGCAGCTCAAGGACATGCTCTGGAATACCCTCAACACTGAAAGACCATGACAGACTGGCTGATCAATCTAGACCACAGCATCACTCTCGGACTTAACGGGATGCATACTCCGTTCTGGAACGAAGTGATGCTCTTTCTGTCCGCCAAGACCGTATGGATTCCACTCTACGCGGCCATAGCCATACTGTTTTTCGTACCAAGATGGTATGGGGAAAAGTCTCAGGCGCTCATATCCGGTTCCAGGATTCCACTCTGGCTGACCGGACTTATCGGAGTACTTGCCGTACTGCTGTGCTTCGGTCTGACTGAACAAGTGACCAATATCGTCAAGAACATCATTGAACGGCCCAGGCCCGGTAATGAGCCGCTGCTCCAAGGGCTTCTGCTAAGTCTGCCGGAAGGGGCAGGAGGCGGCTACGGCTTTTTCTCGGCCCACGCCTCCAACACTTTCGGGATGGCCGTATTGACGGCACTGATATTCCGACGCAAGTGGTATTCAGTATTTATCGTACTATGGGCAGCCTCCGTATCATTCAGCCGGATTTATCTGGCCAAACACTTTACCACCGATGTCCTATGCGGAGCCGTTGCCGGCATACTCATAGGCCTGGCCGTATATTTTCTGTACAAATACATACTGTCCCTGATATCCCGCAAATACACCCGCACAGATGATCTGCATAGTTGACGGGACTACAGATCCCTGTTGGAATCTGGCCGCCGAGGAATACCTTCTCACCGACGTGCATGAACCTGTATTCCGGCTCTGGCGGAATGCCCCGTCCGTCATCATCGGACGGTATCAGAACGCACTGGCCGAGATCAATACCGAATACATACAGACTCACAATATCCCGGTAGTCCGTCGTCTGACAGGAGGCGGAGCGGTCTTCCACGATCTGGGCAACATCAACTACACCTTCATCGACAAGAAAATCCCGGACGAGGATACCGGAGCGATGTTCCGCCGCTTCACAGCCCCTATAATCGAGGCCTTGAAAGGCCTTGGCATAAACGCATCCCTCCAGGGCCGCAACGACCTGGTCATAGAAGACCGGAAGTTCTCAGGCAATGCCGTCTGCGTACACAGCGGGAGAGTGCTGCAGCACGGCACGCTCCTATTCTCGGCCTCCGTAGCCGATCTTTCCGCAGCCCTGAACACCCGCCCCGAGAAATTCACAGGCAAGAGCGTCCAGTCTAACCGGGCCAGAGTCACAAACATCTCAGAGCACCTGACTGGCACACTGAGAGGAATGTCCGCAGAGGATTTCCTCAACTACCTCCAGAGCCGCATCGCCGACAGCAACGGCTGCATCACCCGCAGCTACACTCAGACCGAAACAGCCGGGATAGACCGCTTGAGTGAAAGCAAGTACGCCACATGGCAATGGAATTTCGGCAACTCCCCGCACTACGGTCTCAACCGGATACGGAAATTCCCCTCCGGCCTCATTGAAGTATCCCTGGATGTCTCCGGCGGCATCATACGCTCCTGCTCCATCAGAGGGGACTACTTCTTCACCCGTCCAACAGAAGAAGTGGAGCAGGCCCTGACCGGACTGCCCCACTCCTACGGTTCTATCCTGACAGCACTTTCCGCACTGCCCCTGACCGACTATTTCGGTCTAGTCCAAGCATCAGAACTCACATCTCTGTTTTTCTAATACAAAAAAAACCGGAGCCGCAACAAGGGCGACTCCGGTTCCAATAAGTATGAGATTAATCTTATCCCGCTATTTACCGAATCTCTTCTCTTTTATCTTCTTGATCTGGTCCTGGAGGACATCGACGCAGTCCACAACCGCGTCCTCGAATGTAGGTGCAGTCCTCTCGATGATGAGGTCATCTCCGGGAATGCCCAGTCTCACCTTCACTGTCTTGCCATGGTCAGGCTGAACCGTGAGAGCGACATCACAGCTGATGATGTTGTCAAAAAACTTTTCCAGCTTGCCGACTTTCTTGTCGATGAAGTCCAGCAGTTTCTGATCTGCATCGAATTTGATCGATTGAACGTTAATCTTCATGTTTACCTCCGTTTTTTGCTCTTGGATGAGCGGTTAAATATGTATCTTTCAACTGTTCAAAAGAACTGTGGGTATACACCTGCGTAGTAGCCAGCGAGGCATGTCCCAGTATCTCCTTTATGGAATTAAGATCCGCTCCGTTGTTGAGCAGATGAGTTGCCAGAGAGTGGCGCAGCACGTGCGGAGACTTCTTCCCGCTGAATCCCTCCACTCCGTTCAGCTGCTCATGTACCGCCTCATTCACCAACTCCGGATACAGCGGCTTGCCCGCGTCTGTCAGGAAAAACCTGCCGTCATCCGGACTTTCCGGGAACTCCTTCTTAATTCTCTCCAAATATAATAAAATTTCCTGACAAACGGAAGCGGGAACGGGAATTTCTCTCATTTTATCCCCTTTTCCCAAAACCGTAAATACCATTCTGTCCGGGTCGAAGTTCCTACGTCCAAGTCCCACTATCTCCGAACGGCGCATTCCGGTGGCATACAACACCAACACCATCAGCACATTGCGGTAGTCATGCCAGCTCATCTCAGAGCAGGCCCTGCCGGAGCCGTCCAGTCCTTTGGTCTTAAAGAACTGTTCCAGGGATTTTTCAGTATAGAACTCCGGCAGACGGTGACTCTCCTTCGGTCTGGGGACCTTTCGCACCGGATTGGAAAGCAGTACGGACTTATGCACAAGCCAGGTACAGTAGCTGCTCAATGCCGAGAGATGCAGGTTGACTGTGCGCGGGCTCAGTCCACTCCTCAATGACGAGGCTATGTATCCGCGTATACAACTGAATATCAATGCTTCTTTCTGCTGCTCAGGCGTAAGTACCCCTATCTGAAAGGAACCGTCCTCCTCACACAAATCCGGATACTGAACTCTGTAAAAATCCTCCAGCGCCGCCCTGTATATGGCACATGTTCGCGGAGAATACCTTTTCTCAGACGTGATATATTGCAGAAACTCCTCTACCATTGTCAATTATTTTTGCAAATTTAATAAAATCCCCTATCTTTGCAGCCCTAATAAAAGGAGGTGGTAAAAGAATGATTATAGTACCTATCAAAGAAGGCGAGAACATAGAGAAGGCTCTCAAGAAATTCAAACGTAAATTCGAGAAGACAGGAGTGGTACGCGAGCTCCGCAGCAGAAAGCAGTTCGAGAAACCTTCCGTAAAGAGAAGAAACGAGATCAAGAAGGCTATCTATGTACAGCACCTCAGACTGAACGAGGAATAATCAATCTGTCAGATTGAATCATACAAGGCCGGCAAGGATTTATATCCAAACCGGCTTTTTTATTTCCTCTATTTTACTTAGGTTTGCATTATTATATTGAATTAAGTCTATGAAGCACTTGACTGTTCTACTCCCTGGATTACTGTCTTTGGCCGCCTGCTCAGGAGGCTCACAACACGAAGATCGCAGTCCCAACGTCATATTCATCATCGCCGATGACCTAGGCTACGGAGACCTGAGCTGCTACGGCCAGGAGAGGTTCGGGACGCCCAACATTGACTCACTCGCTGCGGATGGAGTGATGTTCACCCGCCACTACGCCGGCACGTCGGTCAGCGCCCCGTCGCGCTCGTCCCTCATCACTGGTCTGCACACCGGACACACACCCATCCGGGGCAACAAGGAACTGCCTGTCGAGGGCCAGCATCCCATTCCGGGAGACACCTATAATATATACCGCCTGATGAAATCGCAAGGATACGTTACCGGTGTATTCGGCAAATGGGGACTCGGAGCACCCCCCACAGAAGGTGCTCCGGAAGCTCAGGGCGTGGACGAGTTCTACGGCTACAACTGCCAGAGACTTGCCCATCACTACTACCCCTACCATCTATGGCACAACTCCGAGAAGGTCATACTCAAAGGCAATGAGGGCACGGACGAGAACGACTACTCCCCCTACCTCATACATGAGCAGGCTCTTGACTTCATCCGCAAGCACAGCGACAGCACCTTCTTCATGATGTACACTTCGATCATCCCTCACGCCGAACTGCGTCTGCCGGAGACCGAGATTGAGCCATTTCTTGGAAAACTGGAGCCTGAAAAGTCGTACAAAGGCTGTGACGGAGGTCCCGGCTACCGCCAGGCGGCATACGGCTCGCAGGAACACTGCCACGCGGCATTCGCAGCGATGGTCAGCGTCCTGGACCGGCAGGTCGGTGAGATCCACACCCTGCTGGACAGCCTGGGCATCAGTGACAATACGATTGTGGTCTTCACCTCCGACAACGGACCGCACATCGAGGGCGGAGCCGACCCGGCCTACTTCAACAGCAACGGCGGTCTCCGCGGCATCAAGCGCGACCTCTACGAGGGCGGTATCCGTGTGCCCTTCATCATGACCTGGCCCGGACATATCGAGGGCGGCCGCACCACTGACCATATCAGTGCGTTCTGGGACTTCCTCCCCACCCTGGCCGACGACCCCGCCGAGCAGCACGACGTCGCCTCGGAGCATCCCGACATAGTCGAACGCTTCAACACCATCCTGCAGACAGCCCGCACCGAGTCCCCCATCTCCGAATTCAATTAAAGAAGCTATTCCATTTTTCCTTGTTTGGCCTGCGGCCACTAATACTGTTGCGCCTCGGAAATGCAAATCAAACAAGTTCGTTTGCACTTCTCTCGGCTTCTGCGTATTTTTGCGGGCGCTTACGACACCATGAGGAAATTCATAAGAAGACATACCGCCGTCAAGCTGCTGCTTCCCATGCTCTTTCTCGCATACATGGGCAGCATCTCGCTGTTTCCTCATGCCCACATCATAGACGGATGCAAGATCGTACACTCCCATCCTTTCGCCGATGACGGACACAGCCACGACGGGGATTCGGCCCGCACGATACTGATCCTCTCGACATTCAGCGTTGACGGCAACATCCTGCAGGGCCATCTGCCCTCAGTCTTCCTGCCCCTGTGCGGAGACCTGTCCGTACCCTCAGTGCAGGACGGAGCGGCCCAGTGCCATATTCAAACGGAAAACAGGAGAGGCCCTCCTGCGACAGCCTGACATCTGCCCGGCCATCCACCGGCTGCGGCACAGACCACGGACGCACCGCAAGGCACCGCGTTCATGGCAGCGGCATACGCATACCCGGCCGCTGCCCGCAACACAAACGTTTGAATAACACACATATGAACAAGCACATAACAACACTCGCATTATTTATCACCATACTTCTGACAGTATTCCCCGTCAAAGCTTCATGCACAGACAATGACCCTGACCGCTCAGACGCCAACATCATAGGTCATGTCACGGACAAAAACACCGGGGAGCACCTGCCGTACATCAACGTTACTCTCAAAGGCACCATGCTGTACACTGCCACCGACGCCACCGGACACTATTTTCTCAAAGACCTCCCCGAAGGCGACTTCACAGTCGAAGTGACCTGCATGGGGTACAAGTCCCAGAGCAGGGAAGTCAGCCTCAAAAAAGGCGTGACTCTTGAGCTCAACTTCGAGATCGAGGAGGACATCTCTATGCTGGACGGAGTCGTCGTATCGGCCAACAGGAGCGTTACCACCAGACAGATGGCCCCCACCATAGTCAACGTCATGACTCCCTTGCAGTTTGACAACCTCAACGCATCCACGGTATCTTCAGTCATAGCTTTCCAGCCGGGCGTAAGGGTCGAGAACAGCTGCCAGAACTGCGGATTCCAGCAGGTGCGCATCAACGGACTCGACGGCCCGTACACCCAGATACTCATAGACTCCAGGCCGGTATTCAGTGCCCTGTCCAACGTCTACGGCATCGAGCAGCTGCCCGTGAGCATGGTTGACAGGGTGGAAGTCATGCGCGGAGGCGGCTCGGCCCTGTTCGGCTCATCGGCCATCGCCGGCACCATCAACATCATCACCAAGGAGCCGCTGTACAACAGCGCCCAGCTCTCGCACACCTACACCAATATCGGCGGCACATCCGCAGGCGAGAACAACACCTCCCTCAACGCCTCCCTTGTTTCCGACGACTACAAGCTCGGAATCGCTGTATTCGGACAGAACCGCCAGAGAGATGCCTATGACGCTGATGGTGACGGATATACGGAGCTGCCCATGATCAACGCGCAGACCCTGGGAACCCGCTCGTATCTCAAGACCGGACTTCATTCCAGGCTCACGGCGGAATACCACCACCTGAGCGAGAAAAGGCGCGGAGGCAACAGCCTGGATCTGCCCCCGCACGAGGCCGACATCGCCGAGCAGGTACAGCACAGCATCAACACCGGAGGACTCAAGTTCGACTATTTCTCCCCTGACGGAAGACACAAGGTAAGTGCCTTCGCCTCCGCGCAGCACATCAACAGGGAAAGTTACTACGGAGCCGGTAAGGACCCCAACGCATACGGAGAGACCACCGATCTCACATGGGTCGCCGGGGCTCAGTACGACTACAGCTTCAACAAGTGCATCTTCATGCCCGCAGATCTTACCATCGGTGCAGAATTCAACCAGGACCTGCTCCACGACATGATGACAGGCTACGGCAGGGACATGCGTCAGGACACCTGGACCGCCAGCGTATTTGCACAGAATGAGTGGAAGAACGACAAATTCGGAATTCTCATCGGAGGAAGACTCGACAAGCACAACCTCATCGATGCCCCGGTGTTCAGCCCCCGCGCCACCCTGCGCTACAACCCCACCGGCAACATCAACCTCCGCGCAAGCTATTCCTCGGGATTCAGGGCTCCTCAGGCATTTGACGAGGACCTGCATATCGACAATGTGGGCGGCACCGTATCCATGATACGCCTGGCCGACGACCTGAAAGTGGAGAAATCGCACAGCGTCAGCGTCTCGGCCGACATGTACATGCGGAAAGGCAACTGGCAGGGCAACCTGCTGGTGGAAGGATTCTTCACTTCTCTCAACAATGTATTTGCGCTCAGGGACATAGGCTTTGAGGACGGCATCCTTATAAAGGAGAGGTACAATGAATCAGGCGCCAGGGTATACGGAGGTACCATAGAAGGCAAACTGGCATGGAAAAATATCTGGCAGATCCAGGCCGGCTTCACCCTGCAGCGGGCCGAGTACAAGGAAGCCAGGGTATGGAGCGAGGAAGGTGATGTGCAGCCGGAAAAACGCATGTTCAGGACACCCGAGGCATACGGGTACTTCACGACCTCCGTCAATCCCGTCACCGATCTGGCTCTGATCCTGAGCGGAACATACACCGGCCGTATGCTGGTGGAGCACCATCAGGGATACATCGCCGAGAACAGGACCGAGCTCACCCCCAGGTTCTTCGAGCTGAACTTCAAGGTCACATACGACTTCCGGATCTACAACTCGATAACCCTTCAGATCAATGCGGGAGTCGGCAACATCCTCAACTCCTACCAGAGAGACTTCGACCAGGGCCCCGACCGGGACTCCGGCTACATCTACGGCCCCGGTATGCCCCGCACCTACTTCGCCGGCATCAAACTCTCCTACTGATCTGAAGCCAGGACGGCCTCAGACGCTGTCCTGGCCTCCTCAAACTTCTGCTTCATCGTGGGATTCTTATAAGTCAGCTTGCGGATGGTAAGATCCTGGACATCCTGATTGGCCAGCCGCAAGTTGTTTTCTGAACCCAGAAGACTGGATTTCAGTTTCTGCAGCTTGGTGATAGTATCATCTATGTATTTAATGGCTTCCTCAAACTTTTCCGCAGACTTCGTATAATGCCTTCCGAACTGATCCTGGAATGTCTTGAGTTTGTTTTCGAAATTGGTCACATCCAGCTCCCTGCTCTTTACCTCCGCCAGCTGCCTCTTGTACTCCAGGCTCTTCCTGGAAGTCTGCACCAGAAGCGTGATTATCGGAACGAAAAACTGGGGACGGACGACATACATCTTCGGGTAGCGGTGCGAGACATCGACTATACCGCCGTTGTACAGGTCACTCTCGGGCTCCAGCAGAGACACCAGCACGGCGAACTCGCAGCTCTTCTTTCGACGGTCCTCATCCAGTTTCTTGAAAAAATCCTCATTTTTGTGCTTCGTCGCTGTAGTATCCACCTCGTTCTTCATCTCGAACATGATGGACACATACTCCTCATTGCCTTCAAAGTCACGGAAGATAAAGTCGCCCTTCGTCCCTTCGGCCACCTCATTGTCCTTTTCAAAGTATGCTGAGGGCATAAACGGCCTCAAATGCTGGGCAAAAAGAGTCCTGCAGTGGGCCTCCAGGCTCTCCCCTATCATCTTGGTACTCATCCGCAGCTTCATGTCCTTGTAGTAATCCACCTGTTCCTGCTTGACTCTCAGCTCATTCTCATAACGCTTAGTCAAGTCCTGCTCCCTCTCGTGAGACTTGAATTTCTCCAGCTCCAGCTCCGAGTTGAGCTGCAGGATGCTGTTTTCCTTTTCCTGAAGAGCCTGCCTGGCCTTACCCTGTTCCTCCATCACTGCGATTCTCACCTTGTCCTCCCCCTGCTTTACCGCAGCCTGCAACTCCGCGATAGCCTTGTCCTTCTCCGCCAGAGCTACACTGCGTTCCGAATCCTTCTGCGCCGCTATATTGTCCAGCATAACCCTGAGACGTGAGGTCTCCTTTTCCATCTCGCCTTTGAGACGGCTGATTTCAATATCCTTCGCACTGAGTTCCTGCTGCTTGACAGTCAGTTTCTTCTCAAAGTCCTGCTCTGCTCTAGCCGCACTGAGCTCCTGCTCCGACCTGCGCCTGGCCTCCATCTCGTTCACGCGCCGCTCGAGCTCCTCCCTGAACTCCGCATTCTTCACCTGATTTACGATGGATGCGTAATCCGCCTCGTCCACCTGGAATACATTCCCGCATTTGGGACACTTCAATTCTTTCATAATGTATATCTATTTAACCGTTTCTTCTTTTCTATCCCGCGCCACAGGGATGCCAAGCTGCATACGGTATTTGGCAACAGTCCTGCGGGCTATGACATAGCCCATATCTGTCAGTACATCGACCATACCGTCATCCGTAAGAGGATTGCTTTTATCCTCGTCCGCTATGATGCTCCTGATATCTTCCTCCAACACGCGTGACGAGACCCTGCCTCCGGACTTTTCTATACCCTCTGAGAAAAAATATTTCAAGTTATAGCGTCCATAATCAGTAACTACCACCTTGCCGCTGACCGCACGGGAGACAGTAGACTTGTCCAGCCCCGTTTTCTCCTCAATGTCATTGAGCATCATCGGTTTCAGGGAAGACACCCTGCCAGTCTCAAAGAAGTCCTTCTGAAAGTTCACGATGGCCCTCAGCGTACAGGAAAGGGTATTCTGATGACTGGCACTCACTCCATCGTACATCCCGGGCATACCCAGCACCAACTTCCCGTTTTCATTCCTGACAGTAAAACAATTATCCTCATGTCCATACTCTTCCTCCATCTCACCAACCACCATCATCCGGCCCTTATCTGCGTCTCCATACTCGCCTTTTCGGCATTTCTGATCATCCGCCGGGCAGGCATCCGGGGCAAAGTTTTTGTCAATATGGATATCAAGCGGGGATCCGGGGACGTATTCTATTCTCAGCGACACCTTATGTCCGATGAGCGAAAGTAAAGGAGTGACTGCCTCACGCAATGACGGGCAGACCTCTTCCTGCAGGACCTTTTCTTCCAGTTCATTGAGGATTTTATCCACATCGCCGACAGGTGCCCCTTCCTTCCGCAGGATATCCAGGGCACGGTTGATTTCGGCCAGTCTTTCACTTGCTTTTTTATTCACTGTCATATTCCGTTTAATTATGCCAACGCCTCCTGCGTCTGCAAACATTATGCCAGATAATCCGCAATCCTATGAAATTGCGCAAGCTTATTGCATCTGGCACAATACTTGCTATGATTAACAGCAAACCATCATTTAAAAACAGAACTATGTACAACAGACGATTTACACCGGAAAGAATCACGAATCTTGCAGAAAATGAAATATTTGTCTTCGGCTCTAACCTTGCCGGGGCGCATGGTGGAGGAGCCGCCCGCACAGCTCTCGAGCATTTCGGAGCCGTCTGGGGCGTAGGCGTCGGTCTGCAGGGACAGAGCTACGCGATACCCACCATGCACGGGGGCACGGACGCCATCAGGCCGTATGTGGACCAATTCATCCGGTTCGCGGCCGAGCATCCGCAATACACCTTCCTGGTAACCAGGATAGGATGCGGCATCGCGGCCTTTTCCGCAGGAGACATCGCTCCGCTGTTCGCAAAAGCCATCGACCTGGAGAATATAATACTGCCCAAGGACTTTGTGGATGTCATACAGAGCACCCAGGACAAGCCGGACACCGCTACATGGACAGCGAAGTCGAGAACTGATTTCATAAATCGGTACACCTCACTGATGCAAAAAGTCAAAAACGGCGACAAGAGCTGTTACTACAGAATAAAGGAGATGCGTGCCGACATATTCCAAAATACCATCGCATTGGTCAACCAAGGATTCTACATTACTGAGAGCGGCAGGAAAATCGTCCTGGACAATGACAGAATGCTTTCCGGCACAAAATTCTACTCAAAGCAATTCGATGTTTGCGATATCCCGGCAATCAACGGCCGCACGACCATCGAGGTCGTAGATACGGACTGTATGCTGGAGGGAATCAGACTGCTGGACGAAGGCTACCGTCCTGCCGTCCTCAATATGGCGAACCGGAGCACCCCGGGCGGCGGTGTTCTGAACGGAGCCGGCGCACAGGAAGAAACCATCTTCAGGAGAACGAACATATTCCGCTCACTGTATCAGTTTGCCCCCTCCGCAGAAGACTACGGCATCAGGAAATCAAGCCTCCAATACCCCATGGACCGGAACTTCGGAGGCATCTACACCCCCTCGGCCACCGTATTCCGGGAGGAGGAGAGCGATGGATTCCGCCTGATGGAAGAGCCCCGCAAGCTGGATTTCATATCCGTAGCCGGCATGAACCGCCCGGATCTGAATCCCAATGGGATGATCATAGACCGCTTGGTCGAGCCCATCCGCCACAAAATCAGGACCATCCTGCGTATAGGCCTGGTTCACGGCCACGACTCTCTGGTGCTCGGAGCCCTCGGATGCGGTGCCTTCCACAATCCCCCCGCTCAGATAGCCCGCCTCTTCCACGAAGTCCTCATGGAAAAGGAGTTCGCCGACAAATACCGGCACATATCCTTCGCCATACTCGAAGACCACAACTCACACCAAAGGCACAACCGCGAGGGCAACTACTTGCCTTTCAAGCGGGAGTTCGAGATTTGAGTTTTTTCAGATTTTCGGTATATTTGCAGAAAATCGCGCTCAAAGGTATACACGATCTACCTTTAAGAACGATTTCCTGCAAATAATTTATTATGGATAAAGTAAAAGACATAATGGAGCGATGGAATGCTCTCCAGCCTCTTTCCGAAAGAGACCGGGAGATGCTGAGCCGTCGGTTCACCATAGATTTCAACTATAACAGCAACCACATAGAAGGCAACACCCTTACATACGGCCAGACAGAGATACTCCTTCTTTTCGGGAAAATCATAGGTGAGGCCGACGCAAAGGACGTGCAGGAAATGACCGCAAGCAACGCCGGCCTCCGTATGATGACCGAAGAGGCCAAGCTGAGGGACATCCCGCTGACACAGAATTTTATCCGGGCGCTTCACAAAACCCTATTGCGTGAAGACTACACGGTATACAGTAATCTTCCGGGAGGCCGGACGACAAGCTATACAATCCACGCCGGAGAGTACAAGACCAGACCCAACAGTGTCATAACAAGGTATGGAAACAGGTTTGAATATGCCTCTCCTGAAGAGACACAGGCCCTGATGACCGATTTGGTCAACTGGTACAACGAGGCCGAACATTCCGGAAAATTCACACCCGTCGAGCTGGCAGCACTGTTCCATTACCGATATATCCGCATTCACCCGTTTGAAGACGGGAACGGGCGCATAGCACGCCTGATGACGAACTACATCCTTACACGTCACGACTATCCGATGATTGTCGTCAGAAGCCGCAAGAAAAATGAATATCTGGAAGCTCTCCACAAAACTGACCTCACGGTAGGCTCAAGTCCGTCACTTGGAGCACATGCGTCCAAACGCGACATACAGCAGTTCCTGACATACTTCTCCAGGCTGTTCGTCGAGGAGGTGACCTACAGCATCCGCTTTCTGACCGAGCGCGGCGACAATATCTGGTGGTTTGACGGCCAGCGGATCAACTTCCGCAGCGCCAGCACCAGCAAAATACTCAATCTCATGCGCAGCATCCCCGACATCACCATCGCCGACCTGTCAGGCAAAGTCGGGATCAACACTGCCGCCGTCAACAAACAGATCAGGCAACTGACCGACAAAGGATACATCCAGCGCTCGGCAAACGGGGACTGGCGGTTGGTCATCACTCCGTCGGTGTAACCGCAAAACGACTATTTCCCTAGATATCAGAAATAATAATAACTTTGCCGAACCGAATGCGACCACATCTGAAGTGGTACATTTGAAAACGCTACAGGTGGTACATTCAATGTGATATAGTCAGATTATTTTTACGCTGCAATATAACAAATTTAATTTAAGCCCACAATCAAAATCGGCATTTCTACGGTATTCCAACCTGTATTTTTGTGGCATTTCACTCGGCACTTTTGTGGTAAAACCTCACAACCTGTTCCGTCAACATCAATATAAAAGCTATTTCCGTTCAGGATGGTTACTGCCATATTTCATTTCACGCATTTTATATGCCAAATCCAAAGTGTATTGGCGCATTTCTTCATGGGTCATGACTCCATTCTTAGTGTAGTATGCAATCCAATCGTCAAGGGTCCACTTCCCTTTTTCTTCATTCAGTTCCTCCTCGGTAAGGAGTTCCTGTTTACTGAAATCCAATCTATCGTTCATAATTCCATAAAGCTGACGTATTTATTAAGGCTATAACATTGCTGCTACTTACCACTATTTTCATCTCTCCACATCTCTCGTATCTTATTGTACATTAGTGCATCCATCTCATCTACCGTAAGTGTTCCTTCTGATTGGAAGAGCAGTGCTGTCTCGTGCGCTGTCAACGAACGCTTTACCTCCCTCAAAAAATGATCAAGATTACTATCGTTATCTTCTGCGATTATTTCATCAACAGACATCCGCATCATCTTGTCTAATGTCTTTTTACTCATGTTTTACATTTGTTTCCTACTAATTTTAAAAGATTTCTCCGTTCAGGCAGGCTGACCTGTGCCCTGCCGTTCTGAAAAGTCGTCGCAAATCGAATAACTATCATCTTACCAAATCAGCTGTTACTTCCATATTTCATCTCCAATTTCTTATATACCAAATCCAAAGTGTATTGATGCAATTCATCGAGGGTCATGACTCCGTCCTTGGTATAGTACGCAATCCAATCGTCAAGGGTCCATTTTCCCTTTGCCTCGTTCAGCTCCTCCTCGGTCAGTAGTTCCAATTTGCTGAAATCCAATTTATCACTCATGGCATTATATTCTTAAATATTGGTGATAAGTTATATTTTTTTATATCTTGCCATTCTGCATATAAATCCATTTTACCGCTTCAAGCGTTATTTCTCTGCTTTCCTCAACAGTCATCCATCCTGTTCTCTGTATCTCTTCGCTTAGGATGGTCTTCACCTCGCCGTTCTCGACGAACACCTTGCTGCCGTTGATGTCCACGACATCGTTTATTGTCTTTTTTCTGCTCATAATAACTGATTCTAAAGCGGTCCTGAAAATTTCTTGACTGCATTGCCTCGGACGAGAGCATCATGGCGGGACCATCTATCCGTCCTCGCAGACTGCACCGCCTCTTCCTGCTGACGCAGGAGCTTGAGCAGCAGCCTCTCCCGGGCCAGCCGACGGTTCTGCGACTGGGAGCGCTCCTCGCTGCAGCGCACGGACAGGCCAGTGGGCAGATGAGTCGCACGCACTGCTGTCTCCACCTTGTTCACGTTCTGGCCGCCGTTGCCCCCGGAGCGGCAGGTCGAATAGACGATATCCCGCTCCGATATCTCGGGCAGCTCCAGGTCGTCGATGAAATGCACGCCTACGAACCAGTTGCTGCGCTTGTGCCCCGGGCGGTAGGGATTCCGGGTAGAATGCCACTGCACAGTTCCCTCCCACTCTGCCACCGCCGCCTCGGGAATCTCTGTCTCCGAGGTCAGGGTTATCGACATAAAGCAGTCCGGCTCAGACTTGTGCGGCTCGCTGTCGGAGACCGTAAGGCCGGGAACGGCGTGGCACAGCCCGTCTGCTACGAGACGGACTACCCGGGCACATTCCACCGGGCCGCGCCCTGCTGTTATCTGTACGTACTTCTTCATTCTCCTCTGTCTTTTATGTTCAGTTTCGGTTTTACCATTGACACCACCTCCACTGTCGGCTCTATCAATGTAAGAATCTCTTCCATTGGCTTATACGCCTGGGGCGACTCGTCCAGCGTACCTCCGCATACGGAGGTCGAGAACACTCCGCTCATCGACTCCTCGAAGTCCGACAGAGCGACCTGCTTCCGCGCCTGGTTCCGGGTCAGCCTGCGTCCGGCCCCGTGGGGCGCGCTGCACAGCCACTGCTCATTGCCCTTCCCGACACACAGGGCGATACCGTCCCGCATGTTGAACGGAATGCATACCTTACGGCCCGCCGAGGCATCTATAGCTCCTTTGCGCAGCACCGGTAAGCCGCCGTCCACTGAGATGTAGTTGTGGGTCGTGAATACCGACTCCGTGCACCTGGCCTTGCAGAGCTTTTTCAGGATAGCGAGGATGCGGTCGCGTATCACGGTATGATTGTAGAGGGCGTATGCCTGCGCCAGCACCATGTCGGAGAGGTAGCCGCGGAGCGCGTCGCCCCACAGGTATCCGGCATACTGCGCACGCTTGGGATTGGCTGCGATGCCGTGCCAGTGGTTCGCCACCTTCACCCCGAGATTCCTTGACCCCGTGTGAACGGTCAGCCACCCCTCCCCCGTCGTATCGTCCTCTCCGTACTCGATGAAGTGGTTGCCGCCGCCAAGAGTGCCCAGACTCTTGTAGAAGATGCCCTCCTGAAGCTTGATACGGCGGCAGAAGTCCGTCACATAGCGGACGTCGATACGCGGTGCCTCATCGATCAGATCAGGAGCAACAGAGCGGGCTCTCTGATAATGCGAGTTCAGAAAGCGAAACAATTCCTTCTCGTTGATGCTGTTCTTCTCACAGATCTCCGTACCGGTGGGCACTGTCTCCCGGATCCTGTGGTCCAGCAGGGCGAAATCCTCCGGGCTGACCGTAGCTGTAAGCCTGTGCATCGAGACGGTGCACCCGATGTCCACTCCGACATGGTCCGGATTGACGTATGGTCCTATCCGGTACACCGTGCCCACATTGCACGAGTTCCCCGCATGCACGTCCGGCATCTGTGCTATCCGCACGCCGTCGAAGGCCGGGCTGTCGCACTGCTCCCTCACCCACTGGAGGGCCGCCTCCTCTATGTCGTCGGTGAAGACCTCCGCCGACGTGTACCTGCCTGTAACTATCATACTTAACTGGATTTACCGCTGTTCATACACTATCTCACCTGCACTTCAGAGCCCTCTACGAGCTGCTTTTTCTGGTCCAGGCTGACCCTGTCCACCTTGACGATACGTACCTTTGCGGCATTGAACACGGCGCGGTTGGTACCGAGAGCCGGATTCTTCCAGTTGTAGGGCCAGATGACATAATCCACGCCTATACTGTCCAGAAATTCGGCGGCGGCCTTCTCCCCCGCCAGATCCACCTTACCACCCAGAGTCTTCGCCAGCCACTTGCGGAACTCCTTGCCGTCTCCGCTCACTTTTTCCGGCACGCTCTGTCCCAGCGCAGTTTCGGTACGCTGAAGCACAGCCTCACAGACCGGCTGCTTAAAGGCGATGTGATTATCCCCGCGCAGATCCGGAATTTCCACTGTATAGACATAGTTGGCAGCAGCGCTGTCATCGCAGGCCGAATAGTGAGCCGCCGACTTATAACTGGAAGTCACATAGACTCCGTAACCGAACTTGACCTTGCCGTCCCCCTCCAGGACGTGCGAGAGGTCGAACTCCGCGAAAAGGCGCGGAGAACCGTGATAAAAAATCTCAAAATTTTTCATGTTCATCAGTATTTTTAATGTATCCAATAAAATCAAAGGCATCCGCAGGCAAAGCGTAGTCCAGCCGGCCATTGTCGCGAAGCTCCATAAGCAGCCGTCCCAGAAGATTAGGTCCTACGTAATGGTCGCCCTGAAGCTTCACTCCCCAGGTATCGGCATTCTTCTTCGGGAAAGAGGTCTGGTCCTCCACGATATAACGGCCGCGGCTCTCCTCCAGCATCTCCCTGAAAGCGGTACTCTGCTCATATTTGCACTGGAGACAGAATTTCATCGCATCGACTATCATCCTGCCCCAGTCTTCTCTTCTATGGGTCTTTTCCCACTTTTTAGCTGTCATCTTGGGATTGGCGGCACGATACACTGCCAGCACGGCCTCCCGGTCCCGGAACTTCATCAGCTGGAAGATCTGCTCGGATGTCCTGAACTCCACGCCTTCCAGCAGGAGAGGTGTCCTGGCAAAATTGCTGAACAGTCCCCACGGTTCATCCACCTTATGCACAGTCACACATTCTTCCGCGGGATAGGTCTCCACCGAATAATACCGGGGATAGTACATCTTGATAAACGGGGCAATGCTATAAAAGTTCATAATACACTAATAATTAGTACAGATGTTCACTCTCCATAAAGTCATTCAGGGCCGCGACTATTCCATCGACATCAATGTCCGTGGAAAACCTCTTCTCCACAAATTCAGGAAAGAGGTTTGGAATACTTCTGGTGATGTTTAAGATCATATTCAGTTCCAGGCCGTGCCTTTCCCTCGCATCGGCCAATGTAGGGGTACTCTTCTCCTTGAGTGCCTCAATCCGCCGGTAATCACTGATATATTCGTTATAAAGCTGCAACGCCTCGTCTTTTTTAAGCCGGAATACAGCCTTGTACCATCTCCGCTTATATTCGGCAACCTGCCTCTCGGCCTTCTTACACCTGTCATCCTCAGCATCCTGGAACTTCTTCACCCGTAGGTAGAACTGCCCCAGACAGCGGTCGTACACCTCGGGAGAAGGCTTTTCCTCCTTCAGGATGTCCACGGCCTCAGCAAGAGAATACACGTTCTCCGGCAGCACATCTCCGCGACGCACTGCCACCTCCGAAAGCGCTGACCGCAGGGAATTCCGCGAACCGGCATGGAACATCACTGTCTGTCCCGTCTGATCCACCGCCAGGCAGCGGCCATCATACAGTCCGAGACCGCCCGAGACAAACCACACCAGCGACATAGAGTCATGATTATCAAAATGTACCGTCCACGGGCACTCATGCCACCAGCTGACATACTCCCCTAAGGTAATAGGGCTAAAACCACCTATGTAGGTCAGTTCATACGGCAGCTCCACCTTCACATAGTACAGTCTCTCATCCCTGATAATCCTCTCCCTGTTCACCAGAAATAAAAACGCATTGTCCGTAAACAGGGTATTCATACTGTAACAGCCCATAATCTCATCATTTTAAATCATTGACAAATTCCTCAATTTCCATCAGGAGCCGGTATGGAGGCATATCGAACTTCTTCCACGACTCTTCTCCGAATCGCAGCAACTCCGGGAACAATGAGGCTATTCCATCCTCAAGTTCCTTTTCTCCTGTCCTTGAGATCTCTGACAGTTCATTCTGTACCGCCCTCAGCGCAATCTGACATTCCTTATTGCTCAACTCATTATTCTTCAATCTACGCTTAAGGGCGCTCTTTTCCTCCTTCAAGACATCCTCCCGCGCCTTTCTGTCCTCCTCATGCCGCATATACGAGCGGAAGAACTCCACCGTCCTCTCCTTCCGCGATAAAAACAGAGCATTGTACCATTTTTTCTGATAATCATCTCTCCTGGTCTCAGCATCACTGCACCTCGCCCGCAATATATCATTCTCCTCCTGCAACTTCGACCCTCTGGTAAAATTATACACCCACCTTATATTCCACCTGTAATCCCTCTCCGAAGTCTCCCTCTTCAAAATCGCCACAACCTCTTCAAGGGTATATGCCTCGAATTTCGTCTTCGCATCCTTGTAATAACCGGCTATATTGGCGAACCGGGTCCACAATTTATAGAAGGTACTTATCGCCTCAGTCCTCCTGTTTCCATCCTCATCCACTACTGAGCATGCATTCGCCCCGCTCATCGGACTGCCGGATATGAACCAGACCAATGACATCCTGTCTTCCCTACCAAATACTACGGACGACGGACAATTCAGCCACAGCTCAATATAACCTCCAAGCGTTGCAGTCTGAAGGTAACCCGAATACGCCAGTCCGTTGCGAACATAGACCGGAGCCAGGAACATCCTGCTGTCAGACAGTATCCTGCTGTAGTTGGCAAGAAAGAGGAATGCATTGTCAGTGAAGAGTTTCTCCTGTCTGAGCTGCTCCTCGCTGCGGGGCGCCGGCACAGGCTTTTTCTGGATCGACAGGAAATGTCCGGTTGTGTCCAGACCGGATGAATCGGCCTCATCCTCCGGAAAATACCCGTACTCCCTGTCCTCATCCAGTGGATAAGCAGTAATGAAGCCTCCGCTCCAAAGCTTGAAATCTACTGCAGATCGTTTGTCACTCATAACGTTACTTATTTAATGATAATTTGTTATATGCTTTTTCATTTTTACTTATTCCTGCACTGCCGATATAGTCGCAGGACCTAATGAGATCAATCATACGGTCAGTACCCGGAGTCCGGATGCCAGCTAGATAACACCAAGCTGCTGGAGATGTCTTTTGAGAATTCATAGTCTATATCAAAAAGTTTACTACAACTGACAGCACAACAAAACTAATGCCGTAACTTTTTGATACAGTGAGTGTTTGATAATTCCAACAAAAAGTGTACCAATTAGTTACAAAGACAGAATAAAGTTTATCAAACATAGCTAATTCACTAATTTTCACTAACTTATTGATTTTGAAAAAATTTTAATTTTTTTCAATTTTTTTTTCACTCGCTTCATAAATTAAGTGTTTTGTCAGCTTTTTCAGGCTCAGTCCACGGCAGATGCACCGTTATCCACAACACGCAAAACTGCATAAAAAAGCCGGTCCTTTTTGCGGGACCGGCTTCCGTAAATGTATGTGACGTAATTGTTATCTGATACGCTTGTAGCCGTAGACTGCGAGGTCGCCGAGCTCTTCCTCGATGCGGAGGAGCTGGTTGTACTTGGCCATACGGTCGGAGCGGCTGAGGGAGCCGGTCTTGATCTGACCGCTGTTGGTGGCCACTGCGATGTCGGCGATGGTAGCGTCCTCGGTCTCGCCTGAGCGGTGCGAGGTAACGGTGGTGTAGCCGTGACGGTGAGCCATCTCGATGGCGTCGAGGGTCTCGCTGAGGGAACCGATCTGGTTGACCTTGATGAGGATGGAGTTGGCGCAGCCCTTCTCGATACCCTTGGCCAGGAACTCAACGTTGGTCACGAAGAGGTCGTCACCCACGAGCTGGCAGCGGGAGCCGATACGGTCGGTCAGCTTCTTCCAGCCTTCCCAGTCGTTCTCGCTCATACCGTCCTCGATAGAGTCGATGGGATATTTGTTGATCAGGCTCTCAAGGTAGTCAACCTGCTCGTCGGAAGTCCTCTTGACTCCCTTCTCACCCTCGAAGATGGTGTAGTCGTATACACCGTCCTTGTAGAACTCGGAGGAAGCGCAGTCCATACCGATCCTCACATCCTTGCCGGGCTCATAACCTGCCGCCTTGATGGCTGCAAGGATGGACTCGATAGCATCCTCCGTACCGTTCAGTGCGGGAGCGAAACCGCCCTCGTCACCTACTGCGGTGCTGAGTCCGCGGTCGTGGAGCACCTTCTTCAGTGCGTGGAAGACCTCGGCCCCCATACGCAGTCCCTCACGGAAAGAGGGAGCGCCTACGGGACGGATCATGAACTCCTGGAATGCGATGGGAGCATCGGAGTGGGAGCCGCCGTTGATGATGTTCATCATCGGGACAGGCATTACATATGTGTTTGTTCCGCCGATATAGCGGTAGAGAGGCATGTGCAGGTAAGCGGCTGCTGCATGAGCCACAGCGAGGGATACGCCGAGGATGGCGTTGGCACCGAGGTTGGACTTGGTCTTGGTGCCGTCCAGAGCCAGCATCTTGTGGTCAATGGCACGCTGCTCCAGTACGGACCAGCCCACGAGGGCAGGTGCGATTATGTTGTTGATATTCTCAACAGCCTTCAATACGCCTTTTCCTCCGTAACGTTTCTTGTCTCCGTCACGGAGCTCAAGAGCCTCATGCTCGCCTGTCGATGCTCCTGAAGGAACCGATGCGCGCCCGCGTACACCGGACTCAAGTACTACTTCTACTTCTACTGTGGGATTGCCGCGCGAATCCAGAATCTCGCGGCCGTGAATGCTTTTAATCTTCATAATACCGTTGTATTAAAATTATTTCCGTCTTATTTCGGGCGCAAAAATACTCATTTGAACAATTTTTCCAAAATAATATACAATAAAAAAGGGACATCCCGCATAGGGAAGCCCCTTTCTATCATTCTGTCCCACAAGGGCTATTCCACCGGCTCGAACTCGTCCTTGCCTACTCCGCAGAGAGGGCAGGTCCAGTCTGCCGGAAGATCCTCGAAAGCCGTTCCGGGCGCTATTCCGTTATCAGGGTCTCCCACTGCGGGATCATATACCCATTCGCATACCGTGCATCTGTACTTTTTCATAATCCTTTAATATTTATACGGGCCTAATATAGGCATTTATTCTTAATTTTGCAATATGAAAACGATTTTCTTCAATCAGCGCGCCCTGATTCTCTGCCGGGAAGGAGAGCGGGCGGAGAAAGACCCCGAGGCCGTCATCGTCATCGACAGCGGAGATGACACAATTCTGGCCAACGCGGTCAACACCATAGACACCGGTTCCGGAATCAGAAGACTGTATGTCCTGTGCGATAATCCGGAACTTACATACGAGAGGATCAGAAAACTGTTTACGGAAGTGGATGCCGCCGGAGGGCTCATCTGCAATGACCTCGGAGAGTTCCTGCTTATATTCCGCAACGGCATGTGGGACTTGCCCAAAGGAAAACGGGAGAAAGGCGAGAGCACAGCCGAGAATGCTGTCAGAGAGGTCATGGAGGAATGCGGAATCCCTGCCCCGGAACTTGGAGAACTGATATGCGTTACAGACCACACATATCACCGGGGCGGACAGTTCGTACTCAAGCACACCTACTGGTACTCAATGAGCGTCAGCAGCAGTGCGCCCACCAGGCCTCAGACCGAAGAGGGTATCACACAGACCGCATGGGTGCCGGCCGGGGAGATCAGACAATACGCCGGACAGACCTATCCGTCCATAAATGAAGTCTTTGAGAAGGCCGGGCTGCTGTAGCCGCTAGCGCATATCGGTAATATAGATATCCGGATCGTCCATCAGCTCCTTTGACGGAACGAAGTATTCCGACGGTCTTGCCTCCACAGAGCTGACGGAGACTATCTGAAGTTCATATCTGTCCCCTGTGCGGCTCGCATATGTTACGGCACAGGGCAGGAATGTATCTGCGGTAACTGTTATCCTAAGGGACGTGAATGACAGTCCTTTGTCCTTCGGCACCATATTGATGACATACTGTACGGAACCGTCCCCGGCCTTGTCCGTATCAGTTCCCCCTTTGAAACTGTACATGGAAGCGTCCGCCTTGCTCAGCACCGCAAACGGATTCTCCGCCGGATCCACCGAGGCCACATCGTGCGGAAATATAGTCACTTCCTCATTCACCGTATCATAGATCCACTTGGTCTGCCCGTCACAGAAGACCGTCATCACATCCGTGCTGAGCTTGAAAGCCTCTCCCTGAGCCACAAAATGACCGCTTTCATCTCCCAGCAGGGCCCCGTCCTGGCCGAAAGCCTGAAACGAGAACGCGAAATCAGACGTTCCGAGTCCCTTCAATGCCTCCTGCATGGAGGCCAGTACTTCCTTAGGCTGAGGAGTCCTGCCCTGCGCTGTAAGGGTATAAGGCAGGGCTGACAATACTGCCAGGATGAAAAAAATATTTTTTATAAAAATTCTCATAAATTTAAAATCATAAAGTCGAAAGCAGTTCATCCAGGGATTCCAGGCTGGTGATACGCACCTGGCGGGGCTTGCTGCCCTCAGAAGGACCCACAATGCCGGCATCCTCAAGCTGATCCATGATACGGCCCGCACGGTTGTAGCCCAGATTCATCTTTCTCTGAATCAAGGATGTAGAGCCGACCTGCTCGCGGACTATCAGACGGGCAGCCTCCTTGAACAGCTCGTCACGGGCCCCTCCAGAGGTCTTTCCGGACACCTGCCCTCCTCCGGCCGAATCGTCCATCTCGCACTCAGGCAGCAGGTACGCTCCGCCGAATCCGGCCTGAGACGACACAAACTGAGCGATGCGGTCCACTTCCGGCGTATCGATAAAGGCGCACTGGAGCCGCACCGGCTCGCTGTTGCCTGTAGATATGAGCATGTCGCCCCGGCCTATCAGCTGATTGGCCCCGGTCTGGTCCAGGATGGTCTTGGAGTCCACACTGGAGATTACCCTGAATGCTACGCGGGCCGGAAAATTGGCCTTGATGGTGCCGGTGATGATATTGGTCGTAGGACGCTGAGTCGCTATCACCAGATGTATGCCTATGGCCCTGGCCAGCTGGGCCAGACGGGCTATGGGCTCCTCCACTTCCCGGCCGGCTGTCATCAGCAGGTCGGCGAACTCGTCAATGATTACCACTATATACGGCATGAACTCGTGCCCCTTGTATGGATTGAGCTTCCGCGAGAGGAACTTCTCGTTGTACTCCTTGATATTGCGGACAGATGCGGCCTTGAGCAGGTCATAACGGTGATCCATCAGCTTGCAAAGCGAGCGCAGGGTGTACACCACCCGTTTGGTATCCGTGATGATGGCATCCTCCGAGTCAGGCATCTTGGCCAGGTAATGCTTCTCCAGAGGAGCGTAAAGCGACAGCTCCACCTTCTTGGGATCCACCAGCACGAACTTGAGCTCGGCCGGATGCTTCTTGTACAGCAAAGAAGTGATGATGGCATTAAGTCCCACTGACTTACCCTGTCCGGTAGCACCGGCTACCAGCAGGTGCGGCATCTTGGCCAGGTCAAACGAATAGGCCTCGTTGGATATCGTCCGCCCGATAACCACGGGCAGGTCATACTTGGCGGCGTTGAACTTAGGGTCACTCAGAATAGAGCGCATGGACACTATGCTGGGCTTGTCATTGGCCACCTCTATACCTATCGCATTGGTGCCGGTAAGCATCACCACACGCACACCGCGGGCAGCCAGCGAGCGGGCTATATCGTCCTCCAGCCTTACTATCTGAGCCACACGGACTCCCGGAGCAGGCACCACCTCATACAGAGTAACGGTAGGCCCTACCCTCGCAGATATCTTGGATATGCTTATCTTGAAGTCTTTGAGCGTACTGACGATCAGACGGTTATTCCTTTCCAGCTCCTCGCGCGACACTTCATGGATCTGGTCCGAATAATCCTTCAGCAGAGACAGGTCCGGCATCCGGTAATTGGACAGACTGAGCCTGGGATCATACCTTGTCTTCCACTGCTCATCCGACAGACCGGTAGAGAAGTCCGTCGGATCCCCGCCGATGACCTCCACCGGAGGAATGTCGCTGTCAGGCACATCCGGACCTGCAGGTGTATCCGCATCCTTGTCCTCAGGTCGTTCCACCGGCACCACCGGGGGTATCACCTCCAGTTCCGGTCCTTCCTCATCGGGTTCATTGCCTTCATCTCCCTCCTCATCACCGTTCTCCTCGTCATCATTTTCTCCATCTTCATCCTCATCATCGGATCCTTCATCATCGCCACCGTCCCCATCCACGTCATCCTCTCCTGCATCTGTCCCTCCATCTTCGGGGACAGCATCCGCATCGGACTTACCGCGCTTGGAGAACAGAGAGTCGAACAGCGACGTTATCCTGTCTACTATCTTGTGATTGAGGAGCATAACCCACAGTACGAGAAAGACCAGAATGATACATGCAGTCCCGAACGCTCCGGTCATGGACACCAGCCATTCATTGACATAGTACCCGTAAGACCCTCCTGCACCGTCTCCGAACATCGACTTCGCGGAAGTAAAGGAGAATATATAGGAGAACAGAGCGGACAGGACTATACAGCCCATCAAGGACAGAAAGAACAGGCGCAGAAGCCTGACTTTCTCCTTCTTGAAACAATACACGGACACACCGGCGAAGAAAAACGGAATGACGAACGCTCCCAGGCCGAACCATCTGGACACAAGGAGATTGGCAAACAGGAAGCCGGCTTTGCCTCCGGTATTCTCAGCGGTAACAGCATTGCTGTATATTCCGTCGTCGGACAACAGACTCTGATCATCAGCCCATGTGAACAGATAAGAGACTATCGACACCAGGGTAAAGACCGCCAGAAGAGCAAAAACCAGCCCCAGCACAAAACGGACGTTCCGGTTGTGCATCAGCCTGTCCAATGCTGACGGACCTTTCTTCTTTTTTTTCTTTTTCCTGGCTACTGCTGCTTTTTCCATTTGCCTCTGTTGTTCTTATTCCGGCCCTGCTTCCTGAACTGATTGCGGTTCTGGGCGTTGGGAAGCATCAGACCCGGACGGGTGAATTTTTCCTTCTCGGAGATACTGTCAAGATGAATATGAGACGGCACTGTCAGCTTACCGTCCGAGAGTTTTTCTATATCCTTGAAGATAGTCTCATCAGATACACTGTCCTTGTTCCATATAAGGTACTGCTGCCTCATATATACCGCCATGGACTTTATCATCCTGTCGCGGGTCTCGTCTTCGGGCATGGCGGCTATTACCTTCACCATATTCTGAATATTCCGGCCATAATGCGCCGCAGCAAGGGGTTCCTTCGGCATCGGCACTATCTCAGGGGGTGCCGTCAGCTCCTCCTTGGTCGGCATAGGAAAGGGCGAGTCCACATCAAGGTCAAAGCCGGCAATGATCTGCACATGATCCCACAGCTTGTGCATATAGTCCGGCTGCTCCATGACCTGGGGATTGAGTATGGCCATGACAGAGACCACCGCCCTGATCTGCTCGTTGCGTTTCTCCCTGTCCGGTATCTGCTTTACCTGCTCAATCATTTTCTGTACGTGCCTTCCATATTCCGGCAATATCAGTTTCTCTCTATTTGTATTGTAGTCCATCGTGCAAAAATTTCCACAAAGATAGTTTTTTTAGATTACGAATTGAGTATCTTTGTCGCACAATTATTATAAATATGGACAATATTCTGATTACCGGTGCAGACGGGCAACTTGGCAGCGAGCTCCGCTCCCTGCTTGATGGAAACAAGGATTACCAATGCTTTTATACGGATGTCCCGCAGCTGGACATCACCGACCAGGATGCGGTGGACAGATTCATCACGGAGAATTCCATCACCAGAATCATAAACTGTGCGGCATACAACAACGTAGACGGAGCCGAGACAGATGCCGGCTCTGCTATCAGAATCAATGTCAACGGCCCCATGTGCCTTGCCACGGCCGCTGCCAGTCACGGTATCTACCTGATACACATATCCACCGACTTTGTCTTTGACGGCAAGAAGTGTACTCCGTACCACGAGAGCGACAGACCGTCTCCCCTGTCCGAATACGGCAGGACAAAGCTGGCCGGAGAGCTGGCCGTCAAGAGGTCCGGATGCCTGTCCATCATCATCCGCACGGCATGGCTGTACTCGCCGTACGGCAAGAAGAACTTCGTCAGGACCATGATAGAGAAGGGCCTGGATGAATACGAGCTCAATGTGGTCTGCGACCAGGTCGGCACGCCTACGTACGCCCGTGACCTGGCCGAAGCCATCCTGCATATCCTGCCCCAGCTGGAAACTGTTCCAAGATACGGAGAAGTCTTCCACTACTCGGACGAGGGCAGCTGCTCCAGAGCCGAATTTGCGGACAAGATCATGAAACTCAAAAGGCTGGACTGCACCGTCAGCCCCGTTGACTCTTCCGTATATCCCACCGCTGCCCGGAGACCCGAATACTCCGTGCTGGACAAATCCCTTATAAAGGCTGCCTTCGGGGTCAAAGTCCCGCTCTGGGAAAGGAGCCTGTCCAAGGCAATCAGATTGTTTTAACCTCAACACAACGGCATATGACACAGAAACCGTCCATACCCAAAGGCACCCGCGATTTCTCTCCGGCAGAGATGGCCGGCAGAAACTACATCTTTGACACCATAAAGGCCATATTCAGGAAATACGGATACTCGCCCATCGAGACCCCGGCGATGGAGAACCTTTCCACACTGCTGGGCAAATACGGTGAGGAGGGAGACAAGCTCCTGTTCAAGATTCTCAACTCCGGAGACGCCTTCAAGGACATAAGAGACATACCCTCAGGAGAGCTGAACGAGATGAGCATCAATGCCCTGGCCCTGAAAGTCAGCGAAAAGGGTCTGCGCTATGACCTGACGGTCCCGTTCGCCAGATATGTGGTCCAGCACCGCAACGAGATTACTTTCCCGTTCAAGAGATATCAGATACAGCCGGTATGGAGGGCGGACAGGCCTCAGAAAGGCCGCTACCGCGAGTTCTACCAGTGCGATGTGGATGTCATCGGCACCGAATCCCTGCTCAACGAGCTGGAACTCGTGCAGATAGCCGATGAAGTGTTCAAGTCTCTCGACATCCGCGTAAGGATCAAGATCAACAACCGCAAGGTCCTCGCCGGCCTGGCTGAGATCACCGGACAGCCGGACAAACTCACGGACATCACAGTAGCCATCGACAAGATTGACAAGATAGGCCTCGGTGCCGTGAAGGAGGAACTGACTGAAAGGGGGCTCACTGCCGAGAGTATATCCAGGATAGAGCCGGTGCTCACGCTTTCCGGCAGCAACGAAGAGAAGATCAGCCGCATGAGAGAGCTGCTGTCCGGCTCGGAGACAGGACTCCGCGGACTGCAGGAACTGGAAGAGCTGTTCAGACTCATCAGTACGGCAGGAGTCTCTTCCGAAGTGGAGTTCGACTTGTCATTGGCAAGAGGACTGAATTACTATACAGGAGCTATTTTCGAGGTAAAGGCCCTTGACTTCACCATAGGAAGCATCTGTGGAGGAGGACGCTACGACAACCTCACCGGCATCTTCGGACTGCCGGACACCTCGGGAGTAGGCATCTCGTTCGGAGCGGACAGGATTTACGATGTCATGCTGGGGCTGGACAAATTCCCCAAGGAAGCCGTGCAGGGCACCGAGTATCTGTTCGCCAATATGGGCAAGGAGACCCTACCTTATATACTGAAAGCTGCGGCAAGATGCAGGGCGGCCGGTCACTCTGCGGAGATATACCCCGAAAGCGCAAAACTCCGCAAGCAGTTTGAGTATGCCGACAAGAAAGGAATAAAATATGTTATACTTGCCGGAGAGGACGAGATGAAAAATAACGAGCTCTCCATCAAGGACATACTGTCAGGAGAGCAGAAAAAAGTCAAAATTTCCGAACTTTTTTAAACTTATTTTTGGCAATTTTAAAAAAAGATATTTATCTTTGCAGTCTACATCGCGGAGTAGAGCAGTTGGTAGCTCGTCGGGCTCATAACCCGGAGGTCAGAGGTTCGAGTCCTCTCTCCGCTACTAAAAGGGACAACTCATCAGGGTTGTCCTTTTTTCGTATCCCCTCACCCACAGCCACTGCTAGACCGAATTTTACTCATGATTCATCATGAATTTTGTCGACTAGACCAATTTTAACAAATAAAAATTTGCATAACTCACATTTTTGTGATATATTTGCATTGTCAAACAAACATTGCAGAGTTCTATGAAATGGAATGAATTTGAGAAATTAGCTAGAAGCAAAGGGTGGTACTGCTACCGCAGCGGTGGCAACCACGACATTTACCGACATCCGGAACGGAGCGGGTCGCTGGTCATCGAGCGGCACTGGTCCTAGGAAATAAGACCGGGACTGATGAAAAGATTGTTGAAACAGATAGGGGAAGAATGACTCCCCTGTCTTTAAAAAGCAAAATAACATGAGAAAGACTTTGGCTATTATTGAGAAAGACGAGAACGGATACGGGGCATATACTCCGGATTTGAAAGATTCCGTAATAAGCGGCTCCGGTATGAGCGTGGAGGCCGCAAAAGCCGACTTCCTTACTGCCTACAAGGAAGTCATCGACAGCTACACGGACAGCGGAGAGGCCGTGCCTGATGAGCTGAAGGATCTGACATTTGAGTACAAGTACGATGTGTCGGCCTTCTTCAATCAGTTTGACTGCATCAACGCCTCCAAGTTCGCTGCGCTCGCCGGTATATCTCCCTCCCTGATGAGACATTACAAATTAGGCGACCAGTACATATCCGAGAAACAGCTGGAGAAGATTGAGTCCGCAGCTCACGAGCTGGGCCGCAGACTGCTGGCCATATCCATGTGATGTTTGTTTGACGACTCCATCTTATGGATGCGCCCCGGACCATCGTGCCCGGGGTTTTTGTTTAGAATCTGATGAAATTCCAGCTTATGCCGACACCGATATAGGGAAAAGCCTTGACCTGGCCGTTGGAGAGTCCCATGCCGTAACCGGCCTGAATGCCGATGCCCCATCTCCTGACAGGCTCTCTTGACACCGTGCTGCTGTTGATTTTGTAAATAATAATGACTATCCGCAAAGATACCCTTGATTAGAGCGGGCCCTCTCGCCGCCTAAGGCAAGCCAGGACCGGATCGTTGTTTTTGAGGCACCGATACCTGCCGCTGCCATCCACTGCATTCGCACAGCGGGGAGAATCACCCATGAAGCACCATCCAGTTCGTTAAAATTCTGATTACCAAGCATATTTCTCTGACGTGGTTGCCCTGTGGCCTGAAAAAACAGACCATAGGGCAACCGTCATATTCAATAGTTACTTATTAGCAGCTGGTTATGATTGATACCGATGCCTTATGGGTTAAGAGCCATCGGATGTTTGCGGTCAATGGTCAGGCAGCAATCCCGCCGGCGCAACATACTGCTCAACTAAAAAGTAAAGTGGCAATTTGGCGGAGAATAGTGAAGAATGAAGAGCTGAGAGTGGTGAATGATGTGAATTATAAAGTATCGGTTCCTCCTCTTGATGATCTTTCTTGTTAAGTATCTCCCTCGCCAACTGTTCATCACTGGCGTGGACATCTTCATCATCTTCTTCATCATCCACTACTGCCGTCGCCTCATCTTCTGCATTTTTTACAAATAGTCACGGTTGTTGCTTATTATGTCACAAACATCTATCTTTGTAGATTATGGATGATTTACAATGAATATATTTTATGTGAATTTCCGCATCAAATATCTTCTTCAACTGCAACAACAGAACTGATTGATATGAAAATAGTACTTAAGACTGTCGCCATGGTGACAATTATCGCGGCCGCTATGGGCGCATACGCGGCGGAGGCTTCGGATCTCAAGCCGTTTGTGGTGCCGGAACTGAAATCATGGAGCGCGGGAGAAGGAACATTCGTACCGGGCGAGGAACTGCGGGTGGCGGTGCCGTCCGGGGACACGGAGCTGCTGCGGGTCGCCGGGATGCTGGCCGCGGACTGGGAGACCCTGCTGGGATACAGTCCCGAGGTCATCTCCGGTAAAGGAGGCAGGGGCGACATCATCCTGGAAGTAAAGAAGGACAGGAGCCTGGACAAAGCCAGCGGGGGAAGCGACGAGGCCTATTCGCTGGATATATCGGACAGGGTAAGAATCTCAGGTCAGGCGGTGAAAGGCGTGTACTGGGGTATCCAGACCCTGCTGCAGATGGCCGACGGCAGTGCGGACGGGAGTCTGCCCCGGGGACGGACAGAGGACTGGCCGGATTACGGAATACGTGGCTTCATGATGGACTGCGGCCGCAAGTATATCCCGATGAGCTATCTGCGCAAGCTCTCGCGCATCATGGCCTACTACAAGATGAACACCCTTCAGATACACCTCAACGACAACGGCTTCAAGCAGTACTTCGGAGGGGACTGGGACCGCACCTACGCAGCATTCCGCATCGAGTGCGACACCTACCCCGGACTTACCGCCCGGGACGGCCACTACACCAAGGCCGAATTCATCGACTTTCAGGAAGAGTCGGCGGATATGTTCGTGGAGATCATCCCGGAGATAGACGTACCCGCACACTCCCTGGCCCTCACCCGGTATATGCCGGAGATAGGCTCTCAGGAGTACGGCATGGACCATCTTGTTCTGTTCAAGCCCGAGACCTACGGGTTCGTGGACGCACTCTTCAAGGAATACCTTGAGGGGGACAGGCCTGTCTTCCGAGGTCCGAGAGTACATATCGGCACGGATGAATACTCCAACAAGGATCAGGAGGTCGTGGAGCAGTTCCGTCACTTCACCGACCACTACATCCGCCTCGTCGAGAGCTACGGCAAGCAGGCCGTGGTCTGGGGTGCCCTCACCCATGCTGACGGAGAGACCCCGGTCAAGTCCGAGGGTGTGCTCATGAACGCCTGGTACAACGGCTACGCCGATCCAGTGCAGATGGCCAAGGACGGCTACAGACTCATCTCCATACCTGACGGGCTGGTCTACATCGTCCCGGCCGCCGGCTATTATTACGACTATCTCAATGAGGAATATCTCTACGACAACTGGACTCCAGCCCACGTTGGCAACGCCGTCTTTCCCGAAAAAGATCCGGCCATAGCGGGAGGTATGTTCGCAGTATGGAACGACCACGCCGGCAACGGCATCTCGGTCAAGGACATCCACTACAGACTCTTTCCGGCCATGCAGACCCTCGCGGTCAAGATGTGGACAGGGGCGGAGACCTCGCTGCCTTACGCGCAGTTTGACTCCGCCAGAAGACGGGTAAAGGAAGCTCCCGGCATCAATTTCGCCGGGCGCATAGGCCTTGAGCCGGCATGCGTCCTGCAGGCCGACACGGTAAGTCCAGGCTCGCGTCTGCCCTATCCCGAGATAGGCTATAACTACACCGTAAGCTTCACCGTAGAAGGCCGCACGGAAGAGCCGGGCACAGAACTTTTCCGCTCTGACGATGCAGTGTTCTATCTGAGCGACCCTATATCAGGCATGATGGGATTTGCCAGGGACGGCTACCTCAACACTTTCCGCTACAGCATACAGAATGGAGACAGGCTGGATGTGGTCATAAAAGGAGACAGCCGCTCTACCACCCTGATCGTCAACGGCCGCGTCATCGACCGGCTGGAGATAGAGAAGCGCTGGCACAATGAGGGCAAGAGCGTGATGTACTACGTCCCTACCCTCGTCTTCCCCCTTGAAAAAGCCGGAGACTTCAAGAGCCGAATAACGGACCTCAAAGTCTCCAACTATCTGGTTAAAACGGGGCCGAGTGAGTAAATCGCAAAGCCTTATTTGAGGCTGCGGCCGAGATTGACCATCTCGATGGCGGTGGTCATGGCGTCGAAGCCCTTGTTGCCGGCTTTGGTGCCCGCACGCTCCACGGCCTGCTCGATGGAGTCCGTGGTAAGCACACCGAATATCACCGGCACATCGCATTCAAGTCCTACATGAGCTATGCCTTTTGTAGCCTCATTTGCAACCATGTCAAAGTGAGGTGTGGCTCCGCGGATCACGGCTCCGAGACATACGATGGCATCGTACTTGCCCGAGCGGGCCATCTTCTTGGCTACGAACGGTATCTCGAACGCACCCGGCACCCAGGCCACATCCAGATTGTCTCCGTTCCCGCCGTGACGCAGAAAGGAGTCCTCGGCCCCGCCGAGAAGCTTGGAGGTGATGAATTCGTTGAAACGGGCCGCTACTATGCCTATTCTCTGGCCGGCGGCCGACAGATTGCCTTCTATTACTTTCATATCGCGTGATTTTAATTATTTCATATGTTGTTTCTCCTCATCCTGGAAATGCAGCAGATGTCCCATCTTCTTGTACTTGGTGTACATGTACAGGGCATTCTTCTCATTGCAGGTCATCTCTATGGGGTCGCGGCCGACCACTTCTATGCCGTAGTGGTCAAGCCCCTCGATCTTGAGCGGATTGTTGGTCATCAGTATGAGCTTCCTGATGCCCAGGTCGGCCAGGATGGCGGCTCCCGTATCATACTCCCTGAGGTCGGCCTTGAAGCCCAGGGCGATATTTGCCTCCACGGTATCCATGCCCTTGTCCTGCAGCTCATAGGCCCGGAGCTTGTTGATAAGGCCGATGCCGCGACCCTCCTGCCGCAGATAGAGCAGCACGCCCCGTCCGGCCTTCTCGATACGCCTGAGGGCCTCGGCCAACTGCTCGCCGCAGTCGCAGCGCAGCGAGCCGAACACGTCTCCGGTCAGGCACTCGGAGTGCATACGGCACAGCACCGGCTCGTCAGAGGTCAGGTCTCCCTTTATCAGGGCCACATGATGCTCTTTCGTTATCTTGTTGACATAGCCGCAGATACGGAAGTTGCCGTACTTGGTGGGCAGGGAAGCATCGGTCACCTTCTCTATCCATCTCTCGTGATGCTTGCGGTACATCACCAGGTCGTCCACGGTGATAATCTTCAGACCGTGCTCCTTGGCGAAGGCTATCAGCTCGGTGGTACGCATCATGTCTCCGTCCTCCCGCATGATCTCGCAGCACAGGCCGCACTCATCCAGTCCGGCTATGCGCATCAGATCCACTGTGGCCTCGGTGTGACCGCGGCGCTGCAGCACTCCCCCGGGCCTGGACTCCAAGGGAAACATGTGCCCCGGACGGCGGAAATCCTCCGGCCGCGCGTCAGGCTCCACGCATTTCATCGCAGTCACTGAACGCTCTATGGCCGAGATGCCGGTCGTAGTGGACACATGATCTATCGATACGGTAAAGGCCGTGCTATGATTGTCGGTATTGCGGGACACCATCTGGTCCAGTCCGAGCCTGCGGGTCATCTCCGCGCTCATCGGCATACAGATCAGTCCCTTGCCGTAGCAGGCCATGAAATTGACATTGGCCGTGGTGGCATGTTTGGCCGCGCATATCAGGTCTCCCTCGTTCTCCCTGTCAGGATCGTCTATCACCACTATGATCTCACCCTGACGCAGGGCCTCCGCCGCCTCGTCAATAGTATTAAACTTTCTTTCTGTAGCTTTTTCCATTTTTATATAAAATACAATTTTTAAAATCGTCTAAAATCCGTTCTGCCTCAAAAATTCCATGCTCAGTCCGCCTTTTGCGCCGCTGTCTGCTCCGTTCCCGGAGTGCAGGAGCCGCTCGACGTACCGGGCCAGCATGTCCACCTCCACATTGACCGGCGAACCGACCCGAAGCAGATGCAGGGTAGTCGCAGCCATAGTATGAGGTATCAGCGACACCGTAAACGAGTCCGCCCAGACCGAAGCCACGGTCAGGCTGGTACCGTCCAGAGTCACGGAACCTTTCTCCGCGATATATCTCAGGACCTGTTCAGGTACAGACACTCTCATCAGCAGGGCTATGCCGTCCTTCTCCAGAGCCGCCACCCGGCCGCAGGCATCCACATGGCCGGATACGATATGGCCGCCGAACCGGCCTCCACAGAGCATGGCCCGCTCCAGATTGACCTTCGAGCCGGCCGAGAGACTGCCCAGCGAGGTGCGACGCAGGGTCTCGGGCATGGCGTCCGCCGTAAAGTGTCCCTGGCCCGGAGTCACCGTCAGGCAGACCCCGTTGACCGCTATGCTGTCTCCCACAGCCGTACCTTCCAGCACCTTGGACGCCTCGATGTCGAGCACCGCCCCGGTCCTGCCCGCGCGGACAGCGCGTACCGTGCCTATTTCCTCTATTATTCCCGTGAACATAATTCCGAATGTTTTGATGCAAATCCGTGCAGAAGCCAGTCGCAGCCAGAGGGCACAACCGATTCTATCACCACAGGAGCAGCCTGGTCCATAAGGCCGAAGCCCTCTCCGCCGACAAACCCCTTTGCCGTCCTGCCTCCGACAATTTTCGGAGCCACGAATACATAGTACTCATCCACGCAGTCCGCGCTTATCAGGCTCCAGTTCAGTTCGCCTCCGCCTTCCACCAGCACTGAGCTGAGCCCCATTGCGCCCAGCCTGTCCAGCAGGTCCGCGACATCCACCCGGCCGCAGGAGGAAGCGCACTCGAGGGTCTCCACTCCGTGACTTCGGAGAGCCGCTACCCGTTCCTGAGGGGCATCTGCGATATGAGCCACGACAGTGCGGCAGCTGCCCACACTACGCACAAGAGCCGAGCCGAGCGGCAACGAGGCCCTGGAGTCAGCGATGATACGCACCGGCTGACGCATTCCGTCCAGACGGCAGTTGAGCATCGGGTCATCCGCAAGCACCGTGCCGATACCGGCCATTATGCCGGCATACCGTCCGCGCAGCTCGTGGGCCAGATGTCTGGATTCCTCACAGCTCACCCATTTGGAGTCTCCAGAGGCAGCCGCGATGCGTCCGTCCAGGGTTACGGCACTCTTGAGCACCACCCACGGACGCCTGGTCGTGATGTATTGGACAAATACCCTGTTGAGATACCTGGCCTCTTTTTCCAAAAGGCCGGTCTGTACTTCGATACCGTGACTGCGGAGTATGCCCGCGCCCTTGCCGGCCACCAGCGGATTGGGGTCGGTCATGGCCACCACGACCCGGGATATTCCGGCCTCCATGATGGCGTTGGTACACGGAGGCTGTTTGCCGAAGTGGCAGCATGGCTCGAGGGTCACATACATCGTAGCCCCCTGTGTCGGCTCCGTGCAGGCAGAAAGAGCGTCGCGCTCGGCGTGAAGGCTGCCGTAGACGTGATGCCAGCCACTGGCCAATACCCTGCCGTCACGTACTATAACCGCACCCACCATCGGGTTGGGATCCACGTGTCCCTGCCCTTTCCGGGCCAGGTCCAGTGCCATGCGCATATATTTGATGTCCTCGTCGCTCCACATAAACAAAAAAGCCTAAGTACTGTATCAATACGTACTCAGGGCAGCGGCGACGTTAGGTCGTCATGACACCTCTCTTTCATCCGGACTATACCGTCGGTATCGGAATTTCACCGATTCAGTCCCTGATAATCAGGGAGTCGCGGACTGTCACCGCCGGTAGGGAATCGCACCCTGCCCTGAGAGATATTCATTTTGGTTGGCAAATGTATGGAAATTTCCCCAACTTTGCAACCGTTATGAAAGAAATACGCCACATCGTCATCTCAGACCCGCACGACTGCTGCGGCTGCACCGCATGTGCCTCTGCCTGCCCCAGAGGCTGCATCTCCATGAAGGACCATCAGGAAGGCTTCCTGTATCCCGAAGTCAATACAGAGCTCTGCATCGAATGCGGCCTCTGCGTCAAGGTCTGTCCGGTACAGGCCCGGTATCCGGCCCGCAGACCGCTCGCCGTCTACGCCGTAAAGCATCCGGACGGACAGGTAAGGGAAGGCAGCGCGTCAGGAGGGGCATTCCCGCTGCTGGCCGCCGCCGTACTGAAAGACGGCGGTCTGGTCTTCGGCTCACGCTTCGACTCTGCGATGGAAGCCGTGCATGACTGCGCCTCCGCGCCGGAGGAAGTACATCCTTTTATCGGCTCAAAATATCTCCAGAGCCGGATGGAGGACTGCTACGGCAAGGTACGGAAAGCCCTCAAAGAGGGACGGAAGGTGCTGTTTACCGGGACTCCGTGTCAGGTGGCCGGGCTCAATCACTATCTGAGCAGCATACCGGACCATCTGCTGACAGCCGAGCTGATATGCCACGGTGCACCGTCTCCAGGGGTATGGCGGCAATACCTCCGCGAGGAAATCCAGAGACTGGAGGACAGGGGATACCGGAACGTGCGCATAGACAATGTGAGATTCAGGGACAAGGACGGTTCCGGCTGGAAGGGCTATCATTTCAGGATATTCTTCTCGGCTGTTGATCCGGACGGGAAGCCATGCCGCCCGGTGCTCAGCGAGCCGGGCAAGGCCGCGAACCTCTTCATACGAGGTTTTCTGGCGGACCTGTATTCCAGACCGAGCTGCTACCGCTGTCCCGCCCGGGAACTGCGCAGCGGCAGCGACCTGACCATCGGAGACTTCTGGGGCATCGGCGACCTCCGCCCCGACTTCGATGACGACCGCGGAGTCAGCGCGGTGCTGGTCAACACGGAAAAAGGCCGGAAAATATTCAACGGCCTTGACTGTATACGCATGGAGATGAGCTATGAGGATGTACTGCGGCGCAACCGATGCCTGGAGCAGTCCGTAGCAGAACCGGCCGGGCGGGCCGACTTCTTCGCTTCCACGGACAGCATACACGACACCATCCGCCGCCTGCTGTAACGGAGCACACCCTGCTACCACCTGCCGGCCTCCTTGAGCAGGCCGGTAACAAACGACATCACTTTCTTTATGTGCTCCAAGACCTTGGAAGGCTTATTCATATCCGTAACCCGGGAGCGTATCTGAGCTGCCATCTCCTTGAGGGGTCCGGCAGCCGCCTCCATACGGTCCAGCAGTCCCTCCGCAGTCTCCGAGAGCATCTCCCTCTCCATCTCCCTCAGAGAAAGAGCGGCTGCCTCCAGCATCTTCCTGTCCTCGTCCGGGATATCCGTATCCAGACGCAGACTGTCATTGTCCGCAATGGCCCTGCGTATCTCCTCGAGTGTATTCAACTGCCTGTCTTTTTCCATAATCTTGTCAATTAAGCATCCCGGCTACCTGTGCCGCCAGACGGTTCAGCCGCACCAGCTCCGCATACAGGTCTGCGGACAAGTCCGTCTCCCCCGCTGCAAAGTCCGCCGCCAGGGAAGCATGGGCGTTTTTCAGCGAACGCAGGGCCGACACGCAGCGGTTCCGTACCGAGGACAGATTGTCCGCCCTGCGCACAAGTGCCACATAGGCCTCAAGATCCGACACAGACACGGGTGCCCCGGACATCTCCATAGCCGACAGCCAGACGGAGAAATTGTCCCCCAGACTCTCCCTCTCGTGCTCGATGAGCGCATCCATCTCATCACTGCGCAGGATGGACATCAGCGAATCGCAGCTGGCCGAGACCAGCGTGTCCCCGGCCATCACCACATTCCTGACGGCCTTGGACTGCACGGCCTGCATGACCTCCTCTGCCACATATCCGAGCACCTTCCCGGCCATACGGGCGTACCCATCCGGCAATTCATCCTCCTTGTCTGCCAATATATTGTACCTGTAAATCACAGAGTCCACCCTGGAGCCTATGCCCCGGAGCTGCGTCCCGGCGCCCTTCCACCGCGACTCTGCGCTGATGCTTTGCAATGCTCTGAGATAACTGTTGAGCACGTCCACATACCTTTCAGATTTGCGGACCATACTCTCATCGTCCATCGAGGCCTCAGCCAATGCGGTTATCTCCGCATATCTGGCCTCCCCCGAAGACAGCGACAGAGTATAATACAGTCCTCTGTGCAGCCTTATATCGGCCATCTCCCCGAACAGCACGGCAGGAGACCTGGATATGGTATCGCTGTTGAACGTCAACTCCCGCACTGCCTCCAGCTGAGCCTTTGACAGCGGCGAACAGGAGACCGCGACCGACACGGACAGAAAGATTACGTATATTATTCCGGGTATTCTCATCATTTGCCGGCCTCAGTTATGTCTACCCTGTACATCCAGGGCCAGTATTTGCCGGTCAGATAGACAGAGCCGTCATCTGGATTGCAGGCTATGCCGTTGAGCACATCGGTGGATGAGGTCCTGTATCTGGCATCCAGCAGTCCGGTGCAGTCTATCCTGCCGGTGAGCTGACCGGAGACCGGGTCTATGATGACTATAAAGTCCTGACCGTATACATTGGCCCATATCTCTCCGTCAATATATTCCAGTTCATTGAGATAAGGTACCGGACGGACACCGTTCCGGACTTCAAGAGTCCTCTGCTCCATGAACGTAACGGGATCCCTGAACGACAGCACCGACGTTCCGTTGCTCATAATCAGAGAACTGCCGTCAGTGGTAAGCCCCCAGCCCTGCCCCTGATAAGGCAGCTCCGCGAGCTTGGTGAATGTCTCTATGTCATATACTAGACACAGTCCCTCATACCAGGTAAGGATATATGCCCTCCCGTCAAAGGCGCACGAGCCCTCGCCGAAATACTCGGCCGGAAGAATCTCCTCCCTTAGAACCTTACCGGTAGCCGGATCCACCTCCCTGAAAGAAGACTCACCGTACTGTCCGGTGCTCTCGTACATCCTGCCCTCATAGAAGAACAGGCCCTGAGTATAGGCCGAAAGGTCGTGACGTATCTCCTGCTTGTCAGATACACTGTACTGAGCCAGGTCTCCGTCCTTGACATCCCCGGCATGGCCCATGAATGCGAGTCCGGCGCAGACCGACGCGGCCAACAGGGACAGCACCGATATCAGCAGCCTGTGCCTCATTTCTGACGGGACTTGCTGTATTCCAGGGCAGCCTTTACAAAGGCCACGAATATGGGCTGGGGATTCTCAGGCGTACTCTTGTACTCTGGATGGAACTGCACTCCGATAAAGAACGGATGCTCCGGAATCTCCACTATCTCCACCAGCCCAGTCTCCGGATTGCGGCCGCTGGTCCGCATACCGGCCTCATTGAGCCGCGTCACATAATCATTGTTGAGCTCATAACGGTGACGGTGCCTCTCGCTTATAAGCGGTTTTCTGTATATCCTGTAGGCCAGCGAGCCCTCGTCTATCTCGCACTGATATGCGCCCAGACGCATCGTTCCGCCCTTTATGGTCGTAGTCTTCTGGTCTGCCATAAGGTCTATGACAGGGTCGGGCGTATTGGCCTCAACCTCCGTTGTCATGGCATTCTTAAGTCCCAGGACATCACGGGCGAACTCCACAACGGCCATCTGCATACCGAGGCAGATGCCGAAGAAAGGCACCCCTCTCTCACGGGCATAACGGACAGCCTTGATCTTGCCCTCAAGTCCCCTCTCTCCAAAGCCAGGCGCGATGAGGATACCGTCCATACCGGCAAGTTTCTCCTCCACATTGTCCTCCGTAAGGTACTCGCTGTGAACCGGCACTACCTTGACCTTGCAGCGGTTTGCCGCACCGGCATGAATGAACGACTCCAGAATGGACTTGTACGCATCCTGCAGCTCCACGTATTTCCCGACCAGCGCTACCGTGATATTTGACTCCGGATGGGCCAGCCTGTCCAGGAAAGCCTTCCAGCCCTCCAGATCCGGCTCGAACACATCCTTCATTCCAAATTTTTCCAGTACGATCTCGTCCAGTTTCTCCTCCCTCATCATAAGCGGCACCTTGTATATAGTGTCCGCGTCTATTGACTCGATGACGGCGTTGGGGCGCACGTTGCAGAAGAGAGCCAGTTTCTTGCGGAGCTCCATGGACAGCTTGTGTTCGGTGCGGCAGATAAGTATGTCCGGCTGCACTCCGTCCTGCTGCAGCAGCTTGACCGAATGCTGAGTCGGCTTGGACTTGAGCTCCTTGGCCGCGCTCAGGTAAGGCACCAGAGTCAGGTGAATCACCAGACAGTCCTCGTCCGGCAGTTCCCACTGAAGCTGACGCATGGCCTCTATGAACGGCAGGGACTCGATGTCTCCGACAGTTCCGCCGATCTCGGTGATGATCACGTCATACTGTCCGCTCTTGCCGAGGAGAAGCATCCTGCGCTTGATCTCGTCGGTGATATGAGGGATGATCTGGACTGTCTTGCCCAGATAGGCTCCCTGCCTCTCCTTGTCTATGACAGTGCGGTAGATCTTGCCTGTAGTGACATTGTTCGCACGGGATGTGTAGATATTGAGAAATCTCTCATAGTGACCAAGGTCCAGGTCAGTCTCTGCCCCGTCCTCGGTCACGAAGCACTCTCCGTGCTCATAGGGGTTGAGTGTGCCCGGATCCACGTTGAGATAGGGATCGAATTTCTGAATGGTGACCCGAAGGTTCCTGGACTGAAGCAACTTGGCCAGTGAAGAGGATATGATGCCTTTGCCCAATGAGGACACGACACCTCCCGTAACGAATACATATTTTGCAGACATACTATATTATTTACTTACGGGGGAACAAAGTTAGTGCAAAAAAACTATCTTTGCAAGATATTTTTTCAACCTCATCTGCAAATGAAAAGTCTTACAACCACATACCGCATCCGCACTTCCGACGTGGACATCCGGAAGAACTACAAGGCTTTCGCATTCATGTCCATGGCGCAGGAGATGGCCAACTGGCATGCGTCCCGCATAGGCTTCGGGTACGCAGACCTCATCAAGGACAATATCTCCTGGGTAGTATCCAGGATGAGGGTAAAATATCTGGAAGCGCCCAAGTGGGAGGACGGGATACAGTTCACCACATGGCACAAGGGCCCGGACGGAGTGTTCTCGCTCAGAGACTTCGAAGTCGCTGACGAGGAGGGCAAAAGGACTCTGATACAGGCTACCAGCTCATGGCTGCTCATAGATACGGCCACCCGCAGGATGCTGCGCCCCGATCATGTGCTGGGGGAGAAAAGTCCCGCTACGGCTCTTGACCGTGACGCCATAGCGGAGCACTGCGGCAAGCTCGTCACCCCGAAGGAGGGGATGGAGCTGATACGCACGCACGAGGTACTCTACTCCGATGCGGATTTCAACGCCCATACCAACAATGCTAAATACGTCGAATGGGCCTTCGACACCCTGCCGCTGGAGACCGTATCCGGCAAGGACATAGACGAATTCCAGATCAATTTCAACCACGAGACACGTCCGGGCGAGACCGTGGATCTGCTGCGCGGCACTGCAGGGCCGGATACATTCTTCGTGGAAGGCCGCTGTGCCGACAAGACGGTCTTCCAGTGCTCGATACGGCTCAAACCCTGACATTTCCTTATTAAAACCTATAACCGTGGATCTGACAATATTCAACGAGAGTTTTTTTCTTACCGTCGAAAAGATAATGGTGGTGCTGGCCGTCGTGGTCTTCGCCGCCCTGCAGTACTTCAAGGCGGGCTACGGATATCTGCGTACAAAGGGCTGGGGCCCCATGATCGACAACAAGCTGGGCTGGGTGCTGATGGAGATACCGGTACTGATAGTCACCGCCATCATCTACATCTACGCCCAGGGATGGAACCGTCTGACCGCCACCATTCTGGTGTCGTTCCTGACCGTACACTACATACAGCGCTCGCTCATCTACCCCTTCATGATGAGGGGCAAGAGCAAGATTCCCATAAGCGTCGTACTCATGGGTGCGGTATTCAACGTCATAAACGCCTACCTCATCAGCGGCTGGCTTTTCATACTGGCCCCTGAGGACAGATACACACTCAGCTGGCTGTACTCTCCGCAGTTCATCGCCGGAGCCCTGATCTTCATCTTCGGCATGGTGGTCAACCTGCACTCGGACTACATCATCCGCCACCTGCGCAAGCCCGGTGACACCAGGCACTACATACCGCGCGGAGGCATGTTCAAATACGTATCCTCGGCCAACTACTACGGTGAGATCACCGAGTGGTTCGGTTTCGCCATACTCACCTGGTCCCTTCCGGGCATCATCTTCTGCATGTGGACATTCGCCAATCTCGCGCCAAGGGCCAATTCCCTGTACGAGAAATACACCAAGGAATTCGGTGAGGAGTTCACCAGCCTCAAACGCAAACGACTAATACCTTTTATATATTAATGGATTCCCTTTTATTCACTCCGGCCAAGATAGGCCCCATAGAACTTAAGAACCGCGTCATCCGTGCCTCGGCCTACGAGGGCATGTGCGACGGTCACGTACCCACTCAGCAGCTGAAAGACTACCACACGGCCCTGGCCCGAGGAGGAGTAGGCATGACGGGTGTGGCATATGCGTCCGTCAACAAGAGCGGCCTGTCCTTCCACCGCCAGCTGTGGATGCGTCCGGAGATCATCCCGGGTCTGAGAGACCTGACAGACTCGATACACGAGGCAGGAGCCAAGGCCTGCATACAGCTCGGCCACTGCGGCAATATGTCGCACCGTATGTACTGCGGACAGAGGCCGGTGGGAGCCTCCAGCGGATTCAACCTCTACTCCCCCACTTTCGTACACGGCCTGCGTGAGGACGAGATCCTCCAAACGGTCAAGGACTTCGGCAATGCAGTGCGCATCGCCCGCGACGGAGGCTTCGATGCTGTAGAAATACACGCCGGCCACGGCTATCTCATCTCGCAGTTCCTCTCACCCTACACCAACCACCGCAAGGACAAGTACGGAGGGACTTTGGAGAACCGCATGAGATTCATGGATATGGTGATGGAAGAGGTGATGAAGGCTGCCGGAGACGACATTGCGGTACTGGTAAAGACCAATACCCGGGACGGATTCAAGGGCGGACTGGAGCTGGAGGACTGCATCAGGGTAGCCAAGCGGCTGGAGCAGGACGGAGCGCACTGCCTTGTGCTCAGCGGAGGTTTCGTCAGCCGTGCACCGATGTATGTGATGCGCGGAGCCATGCCCATCAGCGTACTCACCGGCTATATGCCCATGAAGCTGTGGTGGCTCAAACTTGGCGTCAACCTGTTCGGAAAGATGATGATAAAGGACGAGCCTTTCAAGGAGGCATTCTTCTTCGACGACTCGATAGAGTTCCGCAAGGAGCTCAAGATGCCGCTGGCCTTCGTCGGAGGACTCAACTCCCTGGACAGCATCAACAAGGTACTCGACGCCGGCTTCGAATTCGTGGAGATGGCCCGTCCGCTGGTATACGATACCGACTTCGTAAACAAGCTCAAGGACGGCACATGCACCGTAAGCGGCTGCCGCCACGCCAATTACTGCGTGGCCCGCATCTGGAACTACGACATGCAGTGCCACGAGAACTGTCAGCTCTCCCCCCGTATGAAACGCGAGGTGGAGCGCAACATTAGAAAATATTACCATAAAGGTTAAAATAGGCGGGACGCTCTATCGCTGTCATGCGCGAGCATGAGGGAGGAAAGTCCGGGCAGGACAGAGCACCGCACTGTGGAAAGCACAGGTAGGCGAAAGCTTACGTCACGGGTAACAGAAAACAACCGCCCCTCCCTCGGGAGAGGTAAGGGTGAAAATGCAGGGTAAGAGCCTGCGTCCGTTCGATGGCGACATCATCGGAGTATCCGCCTGCGGCCTGCAAGGCCAAATATACCGGCAGTCAAGGGCTGCTCGTCCTTTGCCGGGGGGTAGGCTGCTCAGATAAATGATAGAGGCCGTCCGGGTCCGCCCTGACGGTACAGAACCCGGCTTACAGTCCCGCCTTTTATTTTTAACACAATTGTAACATCCCCTTTGTGAAAATGTATCATATTTGTGCCGTCAATGAGTTGATACGGATATGAACAGACTCCGCACCGCCATCGCTGCCATCTTGGCCACTGTCACCGCATTCTGCGCTGCGGCCCAGGGACACATCTACGAAGTATCGGAAGAGATGAAGGACTCCGATTTCCAGCCCAGGGTGGACGTGGGCTTCGAGATTCCGCTGGCCGAGGACTTTTCATTCACCATCAACAACGAGGTGCGTTTCCGCGACAACTCCAAGCGGATAGACCGCAACTACCTTCAGGGATCTTTCTCATGGGAGACCTGCGACTACTTCAGTCTTGATGCCGGATACATCTTCCAGTCCATACTGAATATCGGAGACCTGGAGTACAAACGGGAATGGCAATACCGTCACAGGGTATTTCTGGACCTTAAGGCCGAGTTAGAGCTGGACGACTGGAAGCTATCCCTGACCGAACGTCCGCTGGTCAATCTCCGTCCCTGGGCAGACGGCATCCATGACCCGAAAGCCGAATGGCTCATCCGTTCCAAGATCAAGGCCGACTACGACATTCCCAAGACAGACCTCACTCCCTACGCTTTCTTCGAGCTGTCCAACACCCTCAACACGGTGGACTACGGCGGAGGCCCCTTCGTAGACCGCCTGCGTTTCTGTCTGGGCATGAAGTGGGATTTCTCCGACTTCTGCAACATGGAGCTTTACTACTACTTTGACATCAAGAATGCCCGCGATGTCAGCTATACCCATAACGATCAAGAAGACTTATACCGCATCTACCTCAACAAGGAGCGTCAGTACGTCCACGTCCTCGGTCTCTCATTCAACTTCGGCTGGGACTAATCCGCACCTTACATTCCGGGATAGCGGATTTTTGCGTACATTAGGGGCGTAATTGTCTTTATTTATGAAAATACGTCTTCTGATTACGGTTATTCTGACCGCTATGGCTCTGAACAGCGCGGAGGCCGCCGTGCGGACATCTCCGCAGGATTCCCTTATCTACACCAGGACGATGCAGGAGCTGCTGCCTTATGCCGGCCTGCCCGCCGGAGAGCTGATGGTCAGGGCGGCCGGAATATTCCTGGGGACACCCTACGCCGGCGGCACTCTGGAGCATGTTCCGGAAATACTGACTGTCAACTTGCACGAGACCGACTGCATCCTCCTGGTGGAGACCTGCTCCGCCATGACCCTTCTCCTGAAAGAATACACTGACGGCGGCATCCCATCGTTCGAGGACTTCTGCGCCATGCTCCGCATCCTGCGCTACCGGGACGGCATCACGGACGGCTACCCCTCCCGCCTGCACTACACCTCCGAATGGCTCCTGCAGGCCCAGGACAACGGATTTCTGAAGGAGGTAACAGCGGAGCTCGGCGGCATACCCCTGAACCAGGTATTCTCCTTCATGTCCTCACATCGGGACAATTATCCGCAGCTGCGGGAAGATGACGGGGCACTGGAACTCATACGAAGGGCCGAGGAACGGCTGGACACCGCTGCCGCCTGTTTCTACATTCCTTCTGAGAAAATCCCTGAGATAGAGGACAGCATCCTGGACGGAGACATCATCTGTTTTGTAAGCACTGTCTCCGGACTGGACATCACCCATACGGGCATCGCCTGCCGCAAAGAGGACGGCAGCCTGCATTTTATCCACGCCTCCATGAAGGAGGGAAAGGTGGTGCTGGAGACCCGTACCCTGGCGGAATATGCCCGCAGCGGCATCCGCGTAGCCCGCCTCAACCACATCTGTAAAAAAGGATAAATTTCAAGGCCGGAGACAAGCACCTTAAGGATATTTTGCTAACTTTGTTTTCATACTGATTTATCCACAAAAACACTGACTGATATGAGAAAAACCGCATTCATCGCGATTCTGATCGCACTGCTTACGTTCTCATCCTGTTCGCAATACAAGTACGAGCAGGTGGACGGAGACCCGACAAAGACGAGAATCTACACTCTTGACAACGGTCTGAAAGTGTACTTGAGCGTCAATGACGAAGAACCCAGAATCCAGACCTACATAGCCGTAAGAGTCGGCGGTAAGAACGACCCCGCCCAGACCACCGGACTGGCACACTATTTCGAGCACCTGATGTTCAAGGGCACCAAGCAGTTCGGCACCACCGACTACGCCGCTGAGAAGCCGATGCTGGACGAGATCGAGCGTCTCTTTGAGGTCTACAGAGTCACTACGGACGAGGAGGAGCGCGCCGCCATCTACCGGACGATAGACTCCATCAGCTACGAGGCCTCCAAACTGGCCATCCCCAACGAGTACGACAAGCTCATGTCCATCATCGGAGCGTCGGGCACCAACGCCTTCACCTCCACGGACATGACCGTCTATGTCGAGGATATCCCCTCCAACCAGATAGAGAACTGGACCATGATCGAGGCCGACCGCTTCAAGAACCCGGTTCTCAGGCTCTTCCACACCGAGCTGGAGACCATCTACGAGGAGAAGAACATGTCGCTTACCCAGGACTCCAGGAAAGTCTACGAGGCCATGAACGCCGCCCTGTTTCCCAACCATCCCTACGGCAAGCAGACTGTACTCGGCACCCAGGAGCACCTGAAGAACCCCTCCATCACCAACGTCAAGAACTACCACAAGACCTACTACGTGCCCAACAACATGGCCATCTGTATGGCCGGTGACTTCGACCCGGACGAGGTAATCCGCATCATCGACAAGTATTTCGGCGACATGCAGCCCAATCCGGACCTGCCCAAGCTCGAGTTCGAGCCCGAGAAGCCCATCACCGAGCCCATCGTCAAGGATGTCTACGGACTGGAGTCCGAGAGCATATCCATCGGATGGAGACTTCCCGCCTCCAAAGATCCGTCCAGTGACATTGCCAACATGGCCAGCTTCATCCTCAACAACGGCTCGGCCGGACTTATTGACCTGGATCTGATACAGGAGCAGAAGATACTCTCCGGCTACGGTTACGCCAGCCTGCTCCCGGATTACGGCAGCTTCGAACTGTACGGCAAGCCCAAGGAAGGGCAGACTCTGGACGAGGTCAAGGACCTGCTGATGGCCGAAGTGGACAAATTGCGCAAGGGTGAGTTCGACGACGACCTCATCGAGGCGACTGTCAACAACCTCAAGCTGTCATACATGAACCAGCTTACCAGCAACGGTGCCAGAGCCATGATGGCTGTCAATTCCTTCATTGACGGAGAGGACTGGAAGACCGTAGTCACCATGCTTGACCGTATGGCTAAGGTCACCAAGCAGGACATCGTAGACTGGGCGAATAAATACCTGACTCCTGAAGGCTATGTTGCCATATACAAACGGACAGGGGAAGACAAGAACATCCAGAAGATATCCGCACCCGAGATTACGCCCATCGTAACCAACAGGGACAAGCAGAGCGAGTTCCTGACCAGGGTCCAGAATACTCCCGTCAAGGACATCGAGCCCGTATTCGTTGATTATCAGAAGGAGATGTCCATACTTGATGCCGGCAAGGGCATCGACGTGCTCTACAAGCAGAACGATATCAATGACCTGGCATACGTCATGTACGTCTTCGACAAAGGAGTGAACAACGACCCTGCCCTGTCACTGGCGTTCAATTATCTGAGCTACCTCGGCACAGCCGACATGAGCGCGGCTGACATCGCCAAGGAGATGTACAAGCTGGCATGCAGTTTCTATATCTCCACATCCACAGACCAGACCGTAGTCAACATCTCCGGACTGAGCGAGAATATCCCCGAGGCCATGGACATCGTAGAGAACCTTATCTACAATGCCGTTCCCGACGAGGCCATCCTGGCCAATATCAAGAACGACATGCTGCAGAGACGCCGCAACAACAAGCTCAGCCAGGGCGGCTGCTTCGGAGCACTCCAGACTTACATGATGGTAGGCAAGGAGACTATCGACAGAATTACTCTCAGCAACAAGGAACTCGCCGACCTGACTTCCGACGAGCTGCTGGCCAAAGTCCGCGACCTGATGGACAAGCATCATGAAATAATGTACTTCGGTCCTCAGAGCAGCGCGGACATTCTGGCGACCCTGTCAGAGCATCACCGCATCGCTGACAATCCCGAGCCACTGGAGAAAGAGAGCCTGAAGTACCGTATGCCCGGTAAGACCGGCAAGGTATATCTGGCCGAATACGATGCCAACCAGCTGTACTACATCCAGTACTCCAACCGTGGCGAGAAGTTCGACCTTGCGTCCGTACCGTCCGTCTCACTGTACAACGAGTACTTCGGCGGCGGCATGAACTCGATAGTTTTCCAGGAGATGCGCGAGGCCAGAGGTCTGGCCTACACCGCCCAGGCATTCCTGTCCACTCCATACGACCTCGATATGCCCTATATGTACATCGCATTCATCGCCACCCAGAACGACAAGATGCAGCAGGCCATAGAGGCATTCGAGGATATCATCAACGACATGCCTGTCTCCGAGCCGGCATTTGACATCGCCAAGAAAGCCATCCTCTCACGCCTGAGGACCTACAGGGTCACTGGAGACGGTGTGCTCTGGGACTACCGCAGCACCCGCGAGCTTGGCCTGACCGAACCGACCGAGAAGCTGATGTTCGAGAAGATTCAGACCATGACGCTGGACGACGTAATCGCCACCCAGCAGCAGTGGGTCAAGGGCCGCACCTACGACTTCGCCATCCTCGGCCGGACCAAGGACCTGGACATCAACTACCTCAAAACCCTCGGCGACGTAGAGTACGTATCCTCCGAGGAAATGTTCGGCTACTAGTATCCAAGAAAAACTGACAGCCTGACAACTACAGGCATAGAAACAAAGAGGGTGCTCCTAAATAAAAAATTTATGGCTGCAACCATATATTCTTTAAGAATTTTATGGTTACAGCCATAAATATTATAAGGACTGTTACATCAGGTTACTTGGCGAGTTCGTCATTGATGAGCTTAACCATGGAGGCGAACTCGGCCTCGTCATAGAGGCGGGTCAGCATGATTATCTTGCCGGTACGGTCGAGAATGATGTTTCGGGTTACGCCGGCACCCTTGTCGCAGAAGAGGGCGAAGCGCTCACCATCCGGGTCGAGGGTCAGGGGATAGGTCACGGGTATTGCCTTGGCGAAATCGGCTGTCACCTCGGGAGTCTCCTTGAGGTCAATGCCGTAGAGGGCAAACTCGGGGTTGTCCTTGTGACGCTGCCAGATCTCGCTCTCGATATGCGGCATCTCCTGGCGGCAGACCCCGCACCAGCTGGCGGTAAACTGGAGCATCACTACCTTGCCCCTAAGTTCCTTGATACTAAGGGTGGTGCCGTCCATCATCAACAGATCGAAATCCGGAACCATATCCCCCACCTTTACTATATAACCCCGCCCGCCAGAAACAGAATCTGTCACCGCCATCGTATCAGCATTGTTTCCCGCTGCTTTTTCAGTTGTTCCTTTATTGTTGCCGCAGCCAACCACCAGAACAGACGTCACAGCACATACCAATACTGTAAAACACTTTTCAATATTTCTCATTATCATCAAAAGATAAACATTTTTCAAAAAAGTTCTGCAAAAACGAGGGGGTACCTGCATTTCAGCTACCCCCCCGATTACAAGTTTACAGCCTCAACAAGAGACTACCGCATGTTCAAAAGTTCGATCATCTTGATGACAGCGGTGGAGATACGTGTACCGGGGCCGAAGATGGCTGCGGCACCGGCCTTGTAGAGAGCATCGTAGTCCTGAGGAGGAATGACGCCGCCGACTACCACCATGATGTCCTCGCGTCCGAGCTTCTTGAGTTCCTCGATGATCTGAGGAACGAGGGTCTTGTGACCTGCTGCGAGGGAGGATACACCGACGATGTGTACGTCGTTCTCCACAGCCTGCTTGGCTGCCTCTGCAGGAGTCTGGAAGAGAGGACCCATATCCACGTCGAAGCCGCAGTCGGCATAACCGGTAGCCACAACCTTGGCTCCGCGGTCGTGTCCGTCCTGACCCAGCTTGGCAATCATGATACGGGGCTGACGGCCTTCCTTCTTCGCGAACTCGGCAACCATCTCCTTGGCCTTCTCGAACTCGCTGTCATTCTTGACCTCTGAAGAGTAAACACCTGTATTCATACGTATAACTGCTTTATATCTTCCTACTACTTTCTCGCATGCATCCGAAATCTCACCGAGGGTGGCGCGGTTGCGTGCGGCCTCGACTGCGAGCTCGAGCAGGTTGCCGCTCTTGGTCTCGACAGCCTTGGTGATGGCATCCAGAGAAGCCTGGACAGCGGCATTGTCACGGTTGGCGCGGAGCTCCTTCAGACGGGCGATCTGGGACTCACGTACCTTGGTGTTGTCGATGTCGAGAATCTCGATGGGATCCTCCTTGTCCAGACGGTACTCGTTGATACCGATAATCTTGTCCACACCTGAGTCGATACGGGCCTGCTTGCGTGCGGCGGCCTCCTCGATACGGAGTTTGGGGATACCGGTCTCGATAGCCTTGGCCATACCGCCGAGCTTCTCGATCTCCTGGATGTGCTCCCATGCTCTGTGAGCGATCTGGTCGGTCAGGTACTCTACATAGTAGGAACCTGCCCAAGGATCTATGCCGCGGCATACGTTGGTCTCCTCCTGGATGTAGATCTGGGTGTTACGTGCGATACGGGCGGAGAAGTCGGTAGGCAGGGCGATAGCCTCGTCAAGGGCGTTGGTATGCAGGGACTGGGTGTGTCCGAGAGCTGCACCCATGGCCTCGATACATGTCCTGGCCACGTTGTTGAAGGGATCCTGCTCGGTCAGGGACCAGCCGGAAGTCTGGCAGTGAGTCCTCAGGGACAGAGACTTGGGATTCTTAGGATTGAAGGACTTCACGATCTTGGCCCAGAGCATACGTGCGGCACGCATCTTGGCAATCTCCATGAAGTGGTTCATACCGATAGCCCAGAAGAAGGACAGACGGGGTGCGAAAGCGTCCACGTCGATACCGGCCTTGATACCTGTACGCAGGTACTCCAGACCGTCGGCCAGGGTGTAGGCCATCTCGATGTCGCAGGTAGCACCGGCCTCCTGCATGTGGTAGCCGGAGATGGATATCGAGTTGAACTTGGGCATGTACTTGGAGGTGTAGGCGAAGATGTCGCCGATGATTCTCATGGAGAACTCGGGAGGATAGATGTAGGTGTTGCGGACCATGAACTCCTTGAGGATATCGTTCTGGATGGTACCGGCCATCTCCTCGAGTTTGGCACCCTGCTCCTGAGCCGCTACGATGTAGAAGGCAAGGATAGGCAGAACGGCACCGTTCATAGTCATGGACACTGACATCTTGTTCAGAGGTATCTGGTCGAAGAGCACCTTCATGTCCTCTACGCTGCAGATGGATACACCGGCCTTGCCGACGTCACCCACTACTCTGGGATGGTCAGCATCGTAGCCTCTGTGTGTAGCCAGGTCGAAGGCAACGGAAAGTCCCTTCTGTCCGGCAGCGAGGTTCCTGCGGTAGAAAGCGTTGGACTCCTCGGCTGTGGAGAATCCGGCATACTGACGGATGGTCCAGGGCCTCATCACGTACATGGTGCTGTAGGGTCCGCGGAGGAAAGGAGGAAGGCCTGCAGCATAGTTCAGGTGCTCCATTCCCTCATTGTCCTTAGGGGTGTAGATCTCCTTCACGCCGATGTGCTCCGGAGTCTCCCAAATCTGCTGTGAAGCAGCTGCCTGCGCGCATCCTGCGGCGGCATTGTCAAACTGTATGTCTTTAAAATTAGGACGCATAACTTCTGAGATTAAAGAGATTTGATTCCGAGCTTCTCCTGATAGCCGCGAAGGGTCTCGAGGACGTTGCTCTTGACACTGATAAAGTTCTGGATTCCCTTGGACTGGAGATCCTCCTTGCAGGCAGGCTCGCCTGCTACGACTACGATGGCCTTGTCACCGATAAGGCGTGCGATCTCGGGCACTGCCTCCGCATACTCGTCGTCGGACGAGCAGGCAACCACGATCTCGGCTCCGGAAGCGAGGGCAGCCTTTACGCCCTCCTCGATGGAAGCGAAACGGTTGTTGTCGATGATGCGGATACCGGCCACTGCGAAGAAGTTCGAGGAGAACTGGGCGCGGGCGCGGCACATGGCCAGGTTGCCGAATGTAAGCATGAATGCCTTGGGCTCCTTGCCGCTGCGGTCTGTAGCCAGACGAAGGGCCTCGAAGGCCTCTGCTGCGCGGTAGGGCTTCAAAGGCTCCACTGCATCCTCCTTGTGGCATCCGTGTGCGGGAACGACCTGACCCATGCGGGTGAGGATGTCGCGGGACACAATCTCGGGAGTAATCCCGTCACCGGCCTTCTCGAGGAAGTTGGGATACTGGTTGCTTCCGAGGATGGTGTCGCGGCGGGTAGCGTAGTTCTTGTCCCTCTTGTCGGACACGGCCTTGATCTCGGACTGGATGAATCCGGCCTTGAACTGGGCCACATAACCGCCGGCGGCCTCTACCTTGCGGAAGAGATCCCATGCGGCCTCGGCGATCTTCTCGGTAAGCATCTCCACATAGTAGGAACCGGCTGCGGGGTCAACGACCTTGTCGAAGCGGGCCTCCTCCTTGAGGATGTTCTGCACGTTGCGTGCGATACGGCGGGAGAAGTCATTGGGAACCCTGAACGCGAAGTCATAAGGCAGCACCTCGAGGTAGTCCACGCCTGCGATAGCAGCGCTCATGGCCTCGGTGGTACCGCGGAGCATATTTACATAGGAATCGTAGACTGTAAGGTTGTACTCGGAGGTGGTGGCGAATACCAGCATCATCTCAGGGCAGCCCTTGGCGCAGCCGTAGTCCTCGACAACGTTGGCCCAGAGCATGCGGGCGGCGCGGAACTTGGCTATCTCCATGAAATAGGAGCTGCCTACCGCAAACTCGAAGAAAGTCTTGCGTGCGATGGTCTCCACGTCGATACCCATATCGCTCAGGCGGGAGAGATACTCGCTGCCCTGGCTGAGGGCAAAAGCGAGCTCCTGGGTGGAGGAGGCGCCGCAGCTGTTGTAGATCACTGCATCCACGGCGATGACACGTATATTCTTATAGGGAGCGGCAGCCTTTACGCACTCTGCCAGGGCATTGAAAGCCTTCTCCTCGCAGAAGGAGCCCTTCTTGTTCAGAGGTCTCAGAGGCGAGAAGTCAAAGGTTGCGCGGACAGTGTCCTTGTCGATGCCGAGAGAGTCCACGTACTTGAGGAAATTGTGCAGGCCGTCCACGTTCTTGGGGCAGCAGCCGCGGAAGTTCACGGGCACCTTCTCGAGGGAAATACCCTTCAGGAGAGCGGTGTAGTCAGCCACTTCCATGACCTTGCCCTCGGGAAGGTGGAAGGTGAATGACTCGACACCCTTGGTCAGGAGGGTAAGAGCCTGGCTGTTTGCCGCGGCAATGTCCCCGCAGCATACGCTCTCGTTGATGAACCATCTGTTATTCTGCTTTGTTCCTCTTACAAAGGGGAACTCTCCGGGATTTTTCCCTACGTACTTCAGACCCTGCAGGTCCTCGGCACGGTAATAAGGACGCACGGAGAATCCGTCATAGGTCTTCCATACGAGCTTCTTCTCGTAGTCGGCACCCTTGAGGTCCTTCGTGATTACCTCTTCCCATGCTGTCGTAGAGACAGGAGGAAATTCAGTAAATAATTTTTCTGCCATATTTCAAATATTTGAAAGTTAATAGTTCCAATCTGTTACAGAAGGCTCTCGTCCACCAGGTAGGGTATGGTCACCTTCAGTTCCGGAGTACGCTCCATCTCCCGCTTAATGGCGAACATCGCGCCCTTGTTGCGGGCCCAGCTGCGGCGTGCGATGCCGTTGTTGACATCCCAGTGCAGCATCATTCTTATCCTGCGGTCAGCATCCTCGCTGCCGTCAATCACCATGCCGAAGCCTCCGTTGATGACCTCGCCCCAGCCTACTCCGCCGCCGTTGTGCAAGGACACCCAGGTAGCGCCGCGGAAGGAGTCGCCTATGACGTTCTGCACGGCCATGTCGGCGGTGAACTGCGATCCGTCGTAGATATTGGATGTCTCACGGTAAGGCGAATCCGTGCCTGACACGTCGTGATGGTCACGTCCGAGCACGATAGGCGCAGAGATACGGCCCTCGCGGATAGCCCTGTTCATCTCAAGCGCTATCTTTATACGGCCCTCGGCATCAGCATAGAGAATACGGGCCTGCGAGCCGACGACCAGCTTGTTCTTGCCGGCCTCGCGGATCCAGTGAATATTGTCCGCAAGCTGATTCTTTATCTCCTCAGGAGCTGTCCTGTATATGTCCTCAAGCACTTCTGCCGCTATCCGGTCTGTCTCCGCCAGGTCCTCAGGCTTGGATGATGTGCATACCCATCGGTACGGACCGAAACCGTAGTCGAAGAAGAGAGGTCCCATGATGTCCTGCACGTATGAGGGATAGCGGAATGCTCCGCCCACTCCCATAATATCGGCCTTCGCACGGGAAGCCTCCAGCAGGAAGGCATTGCCGTAGTCGAAGAAATACATGCCCTTCTCTGTGAGCTTGTTGATGGCGGCCACCTGACGGCGGAGGGACTTCTGCACCTCTCTCTTGAACTTCTCGGGGTCGGAAGCCATCATCTCGTTGGACTCCTCAAATGTGAAACCTGCGGGATAGTAACCGCCGGCCCAGGGATTGTGCAGTGAGGTCTGGTCGGAACCGAGGTCCACATCCACTCCCCTCTTTGCCAGCCTCTCCCAGAGATCCACGATATTGCCCTGATATGCCAGAGCCACTGCCTCCTTGTTCTCCCTGGCCTTCAGAGCCCTGTCGATAAGCGGGTCGAGTTCGGTGTACACCTCGTCTACCCAACCCTGGGAATAGCGGGTACGGATGGCCTTGGGATTGATCTCCGCGATGATACCGACCACGCCGGCTATCACCGAGGCCTTGCCCTGAGCTCCAGACATACCGCCGAGACCGGAGCTTACGAAGAGCTTGCCTCTGTTCTCGGTACCGGGACGGGTGTGCATCCTGGCGGCGTTCATGACAGTGATGGTAGTGCCGTGAACGATACCCTGAGGACCTATATACATGAAGGAGCCCGCAGTCATCTGCCCGTACTGGGAGACGCCGAGGGCGTTGAACTTCTCCCAATGGTCCTTGGAAGAGTAGTTGGGAATCACCATACCGTTTGTAATCACCAGACGCGGTGCATCCTTATGCGAGGGGAAGAGTCCCAGCGGATGACCCGAGTACAGCACCAAAGTCTGCTCGTCCGTCATCTGCGAGAGATACTGCATGGTCAGACGGTACTGCGCCCAGTTCTGGAAAGCCGCTCCGTTGCCTCCGTAGACGATGAGCTCGTGGGGATGCTGGGCAACGGCCATATCCAGGTTGTTGGATATCATCAGCATGATGGCCGCAGCCTGACGGCTCTTGTATGGAAAATCATCTATACTGCGGGCGTATATCTTGTAATCGGGCCGCAGACGGTACATATAGATACGTCCGTAAGTCTCAAGCTCTTCCTTGAACTCAGGTATAAGCTCGGCATGGTGCTTTGGAGGAAAATACCGCAGTGCGTTTCTCAATGCCAGCTTCTTTTCCTCAGCGGTAAGTATCTGCTTTCTGTGCGGAGCATGATTGACCGTCGGGTCAAATGGTTTGGGAGCCGGAAGCACATCCGGAATACCCTCGATAATTGATTTCTGGAAATCAGTCATATAGTCAAATATTTTGTCTAATTTGCCGTTTACAAATATCTTACAAAAATAATAAAAGTCCTGCAAAATAATCTTCCCGTAAGGAAAAAGATTTATCTTAGCGGCGCAAAATCTAAAACAAGTCCGTACCAATCGGCGCGGACAGCCTATCTAAAACACATAGTACTAACCATTTAAACCAAACAAATTTTTTATGAGCTATTTTTCTTTTAAAAATGTGCTACTTGCCTCTGCTGCCGCCGTCATCGGCATCACTTCCTGCAAGCCCGTAGAGGAACTCTCCCAGGAAGCCAAGATCACTTCCTTTACTTTCGACACTTCCATCGAGGCTAACAGCATCGTGACATCCCAGCCCGTCATCGAGGGCAATACCATCACATTCACGGTCAGCTACGATGCCACAGACACACTGCTTTCATCCCTTGTTCCCGCCATCACCGTATCAGAAGGTGCGACAGTCCTCCCCTCTTCCGGTTCCGAAGTGGACTTTTCCAACGGCCCCGTGACATTTACAGTGACTGCCCAGGACGGTGCCACCACCGCCAACTACACCGCCACCGCCACTTTTGAAGATCCTTCATTCCCGATTGACGAGCAGCTGGCCGGCGAGTACAAGGGCCTGCTCAATATCACTTTGGGAGGTGCACCCGTCGGTTCGGACATCGCCAGGAACATCACTGTCGCCAAAGTTGACGACGAGACCGTCAGCCTCACACTTGAGGACTTCTCTTTCATGGGCATGGAGTTGGGCACCATCAAAGTTGACAGCTGCAGGATAGTCGGTTCCGACATACCGGAGTACGACTACACCCTGTCCGGTGAACAGACTCTGACCCTCAATGTCATCGGCGAGCAGCACGTCACTGTCGACGGAGGATTCTTTGGCAACACCATAAGCCTCACGATCAGCATCGACTTCAACGGCACACCCGTAGATGTCACGTTCGACGGTACCAAACTCACCGGCAGCGAGAGCAGCGAGGCACTCATCACTTCCTTCACCTTTGACGCCTCCAACTCCGCGAATGCAGCTGTTTTCGGGACAACAATCGACCAGGACAACCGTACTGTTTCCGTAAGCATGAATCCCGACACCGCCGGAGCATGGGATCTCACCGCTCTGGTTCCCACTATCGAAGTCTCGCAAGGAGCCACAGTTACCCCGGCATCAGGAAGTGCCATAGACCTTTCCAACGGCAAGTCGGTGACATTCACTGTCGTGGCTGAGAACGGCACCGAAAACACCTATACCGTCTCCGCCTCCGGAAGCATTTATTTCTACGATTTCGAGACATGGACCTCCGAAGGAGCCATGTACCCGGAGGAGATTACCAATCCTGTGGGATGGGCTACATGCAACGATGCAGTAGGTCTTATCAAGAATATGGGGCCTATGCTTGGACACCCTGAATACAACGGAGAATACCCCGTCCGTCCAACAGAAAATGGAATGACAGGCAAAGGGGCTATCATCGAATCCGTATACACCGTCAAAGGGAATTTAATGGGACAGACAATTCCGGCTGTTACTTCCGGCACCATCTTCCTCGGCACTTTCAATGCTCTTGCCGCAATGACCGACCCCATGGCCACCACGGAATTCGGCATCCTCTTCGAGGACAAGCCGCTGGCCGTCACCGGATGGCTGAAATACACTCCGGGAGAGAAGTTCTATAACGAGAACGGCGAGATTATCGACCAGCAGGACCTCGGCACTGTCAACGCAGTACTCTACGAGGTCACCAGCGAGGACGAGACACTCAACGGTGAGAACATCTACACATCGGAGGCCATCTGCGCTACCGGCAGCTTCGAGACCGCCGGAGCGGCCGACTTCACCGAGTTCTCCTTCGACCTGAATTACGTCAAGGACTACGACCCCGCCAAGACCTACAAGCTGGCCGTAATCTTCGCCGCCAGCAAAGAAGGCAACCAGTACCGTGCCGCCTAGGGCAGCATCATGGTCGTGGACAACGTAACCATCATCTGCGAGTAATTCAGCCGACCTTGATCCAGTTGAGCCAGATAGGTTTTTCCAAAAAATCCATCTGGCTTTTATTTATTTTCGTACATTTGCATGAATATATTTTAATTTTTGTTTTATGAAAAGATTTATCATCGCCGCAGCAGTCTGTACAGTCATAATGGGCTGCGAGAAAAATACCGGCAAAGAAGAAGACTCCGTGGACATTCCCTTGACAATCACAGTCAGCGACAACGGATTTTCCATGGAAGACGGGACCTATTCTAACAACAGGGCATTCTCGGCAGGAGACCGTATCGGTCTGTTCGCCTTGATGAACGGAGAGATACTGGATGGCTTCAACAACATCTGCCTCACCGCATCAGGCACCGGCGACGCCATTGTATGGCAAGCCGCGGATCCGGAAATGCTGTTCCCCTCAGGAGCCGAGTACTATGCTTACTGGCCTTATCAGGAGACATTGCCTGCATCAGTAGACCTTACGGCATCTGATGCCGCTGGCTTTTTCTCAATGATAAGCGAGGCCTGGCCTGTAGCGTCCGACCAGAGCGGAGACGGATTCGACTCCTCCGACCTGCTTATAGGCATGGCAGCTCCGGCGGACAACAGTCTCAGTCTCGGCATGTCACATGCCATGGGGCTTGTTGAGATAAGCCTTCCGGGGACATTCTACACATTCACCAACACGGACTACGACATCCCTGACTATTCGTTGAGCGGTCTCAGAATCTCTTTTGACTCAAAGATTCCCAAAAGTAAAAACGGGAGACTTCTTTTGGTCGTAGAACCGGGTGCCTTCTCCATCCCATGCACATACTCCGGTGAGTCCAAAACCTATGACGGCAATGCTGAAGCCGGAAAATGCACTTCCTTCTCCGAAGGCGAGCCGACTGTCATAGAGCACAATCTCCAGATAGGCGACTTCTTCCTCGCGGACGGAAACCTCCTCTCAAAGGACGCTCCGGCATCCGAAGTATCGTCCGCCAATGTAATAGGGCTTGTATGCCAGATAGACCCGGAAAGAATCGGCAACGGTGAAAAAGAAGCACTCGGAGGGACAGCCCATGCCCTGGTTCTTGCGACACGGGGAGCCGGATATGGCGGATACTACAGCTGGTACAACGACTACTCGACTCCGGAAGGCAATTTCGAGAGGGACGAGTCCGAAATAGGCTTTACCAGCATCCCCGAGCTTACGGACCCGCAAGAACTTTACAGCCTGGCCATAGCCGACATAGAAGGCTACGCTAACTACCACCTGCTCATCACTAAGAGAGCAGCCGATGTCGCAGCCGGAAATTATCGCGGCTTCCAGGCCATAACCCTCTTCAAAAATGAGGTCGGAGGTCCGGCAGAAGGCATGACAACAGGCTGGTTTATGCCGGCAGGAGGCCAGTTGCTGGACGCCATCAGCAATCTTACCGGCCTGCAGTTTGACGAGTCCAATGTACAGGCCGGAGACTGGGACGGATGCCTGTCCTGGATGGGAATGGGTTCTGTGGCGTTCTTGATGAACAGCGCCATGGAGAAGGTCAGCGTCACCAACAAGATAACATTCGTTGATGCCGGCAACGGAATACAGATAGCAGCACAGTCCTCTCCCACAAGGTATCGTTACATCGATTTCGCGAACGGCGGATGGATAGAATACCTGTGCTACGATAAAAACACCGGTACTACGGTAAGACCCATGCTGGCTTTCTAAAGGCATCCAACAGACTCAAACGACAATCTTAAGGGGCTGCGTCACAACAGCCCCTTTCTTTTAACCCATCTTTCCCCATCTTTCCGCGAGCCATTTTGCAGGCCGTATCTGTTGAACGTTATGGACGGCTACTTCGCAGATGCCCATAAAAAAAGCACAGCCCATTCGGGAAAACCGGAATGGACTGTGCCGATTATTCAGACTGGTCAGTAGCCTACCGTCATTTCGACAACAATACCGGTGCTGCGGATGACGACTCCAGACTGTTCACAAGCTCCACCAGATCCTCAATAGGATCCACGTCCGTAGTTACTGCCTGTACGAAAGTCCTGCCGACAGGTCCCCAGACACCTGCTGCGTCATCAGCCCACGTCACGAATGTGTAATCATAGTAGTCCGTATCATAATACTTATAAGGAACAACAATATGAGTGGTTGTATGATCGGTAACCTCTACCGTAAAAGGATTATCCGGCAGCCAACTCATAAGATCGTCGTCAGTCTTATACTCCTCCTCGGGATTAGAGTAGTTTCCGACAAGGTTGCTGTTATAATAGCAGTGTACGGCTTCCTCGGAAATCGTCACTTTGAATACGGCTAAGGCATTTCCGGAAACTTTTGCGCTGTTTTCAGTGAAAAGTCCGGCCGCCAGAGCCTGATCTCCGTCGTAAATTCCCACCAGAGTATTGGAGAATATGGCTTTTGACTGCTCCTCCACCGTTGTGCTCGCTTCTTCAGTCACTTCAGCATTGCCCGGCTTCCCGTCATTGGATATAGCCACGACAGCTATCACATAGTCGGTCTCGGGAGTAAGGCCCGTAGCCTCAAAGTACTCGTATGTTCCCCTATAGCATACCGAAGAGACTGCGTCTGTCATAGTATAACCGGGGTTGAAATCGATATTGAGATCATAATTGCTTTGAACGGCGGCTACTACTTCCTCCTGCGCCTTTTTCCAAGTGTACTCCGCTTTGGGAAGGACTACCGGCAGGTAGTAAATGGCACCGCATTCCTCCGTAGGATGGACCTCAAAGCCCAGTCTCTTTGCAGTAGCTACATTGACGATAATATCCGCTTTAAACTCATCAGGCTGAATACTGTGACCTGTATTAAAGGCCTCAAGCTCACAGCTGCTGGTAATGCCCACACCGGGAGTGTACCCGAATGCGAAAAGATAATACCTGCTGTCGGAATTAACCCCGAAATCCGGAATATCCCAAGATCCGGTATAAAGCCCCATACCCTGATCAAGATATGCGCCCTGATTGGTCACATACATCTCGGCAATTGCGTCCGCCTCATCCTCACTGATTCCAGGATAGTTTGTAGAAGGCTGGCACAGCCATACATATGTTGCCTCATTGTCTGACGGCACCACCGACACATGCGCTGTTGTCGCGGTGATATCCGAGACAGACAGAGTGAAAGTCAGCTCAAATTCCTCAGCAGTGACGGCATTTTCCTTAGCAATGCCTGTCTGAAGCGAGCCGTCCGAGGCTGAAAGTCCCATTACCGTCAGCAGATACTCTGCCTGCGGCTCAAGGCCTGTGATACTTCCTGTCCTCGTACCGGTAAACATATTTGCTGAAAGATAATCCTCCAGACTGCCTCCGGCCGCCTCAGTTATCTGCTCCAGTACAGCCGCATGCAGCTCCTCATCCGAAGATGACGCGTATGAAGCCGGAAGCGCGGCCACATAATAAGGCTGGGTATCCACACTCGGGACCACACGCCATGCGATGGCTTCCGATGTCGCACCTGTTACAGTAAGCTCAAAGGTACATTCTGCCTCCAAGGTACTGGCCTCGACGGTAGCTATCTCGGAATACAGGTCGCCATTGGCAGCCACTACGGCAAAATAATAATCAGTAGACGGTTCCAGACCCGTAACCTCAACATCCCCGCCAGGTACCTCCACCTGCGTACCGGCACTCAGCAGTCCCTTGGCAGAAGGCACTGACTGCAGGTCCTTTATCTGCATATACGCAAGTTCTGTCGCCCCCTCGGAGCTTATTCTTAAAGTTATGGATGAGGCATCAGACGACACCGCCTCCACCGATACGGTCGGAGCAGAGCCCTGCTCATCCTTGTTACAGGACGACAACAGCGCTGCCAGGACAACAGCTCCCGACAGCACGGACATTCTTAAAAAATCTTTTCCTTTCATAATATAGGCTAATTTTATTGTTGTTCTTCATCGGAGTACGGCCCCATGTACCTGAGGTAATACCTAAGTTTTCCATGAGGGATATAACACTTCGAACCGTCATAATTGGCCAGCACGAATCCCAACCGGTCTGATGTGCCGAAATAGTAGGACAGATAATCCGGATGCCACATGTAGATGACATCATAGACGATCTCTTCATTCTCTTTTGAGAACTGAATCCTCACTTCCCTGTCATAAAGAGTATTGCACGTATCAGCGACGGTCATGATACCTGTCTCCTCATCAAATGTGAACTTTCCGGCAATACGTACGACAGTAGCGCCTCCGGCCACAGTCTCCATGCCGTCCACGACCTCAATGCATCCGTCATTGAACGTCACCGTGAAGAAAGTCCTCATTTCGGGATTGACAGCCTCCGGATCCGTGAACTCGAATCCCAACGCATCCTCAGACGATATCAGATCGTCCGGATGCTCCATGTTCCAGTCATGCGCATACTGGTCCGCATACTCTCCAGCCGTGATATACGAGCTCCAAAGTTCGGACTGAAGCTCGGGATTCACTTCCTGGAATATAGTCTCCTCTCTGTCGAACTTGCATATCCTTGCTGTCCAGACAGCATTTTCCAGGTCGTACATATAAACCTTTGAAGCATCACCCTGCTCGACTGTGAAGAACACATCCTCCGCCAGTCTGTCGCTGACAAGATGCACTACCGCAGTCCTGGCCCCGCCTCTATTGGTGTCTACCTGAAAGGTCAGCACACTGTCAGCACTGAAATCCCAGCCTCCGATCCACGTCTCTCCGCATACCGGTTCCAGTTCGACATTCTCATTTCCATCAACTAAGTATTTGATCGAAAAAGTACCTCCTGCCGACGGGACAGTCAAAGTATTGGGAGCGATACTTACGGCAACATCCGAAGACGAACCGGAATCCCTTTCGCACGATACGGACACTGCAAGAATCACTACTGCAAATAAAAAAATTAAACGTTTCATAATATAAATAATTAAAACTTTCATTTATCCGAAATCACCGTTGCCGGCATCAATTCACCATGAACATCCAGAGACGTGATGTCAATTGCAAAGAAGAACGTATGAATGTCTCAAACTCACAAATTAATATAATCAAGTTAAACATCAAACAAAGCATGCGCTTATCGGCAGCAAAGTTACCGACATATTTCAAGATAAGCAAATTTTTATAAACAATTCTTATATTGTCGTCCTCTATTAAGACTCAGGCTCCTCCCAGACCGGCTCCCCGTCGTATTCGAAGGCAAACTCATCCACGTACATCAGACTGCCGATGCCCCCGGTGAAAAAGTCCGCATACTTGCTGGCCACGGCAACCACGGCGCAGTATGTCGGCTTACGATGGTCGCGGTACTTGATGTCTATCGAGAACTGCTTGTACTGACCGCCCGTACCCGTGCTGTCCACCAGTTCACCGTAACCGATTACGTCCGGGTCATTGACGTCGAGATACACGTGCTCATTGGTATTGACCCTGCAAGGTCCGTCCCATGCTGTCACGTAGACGAAGATATGACACCGGTCCATCCGTCCGCCGATTGTATTGCGGTCAAAGGGAAGATCCACTCCCGACGGAGGATTGACATTGTCAATGGGCACGGGCTCGTAACTGTACCATCCTGTCATCCTCAACGGCCTGGTCTCGAAGGGGCGTCCGAAGAACACCTCGGCTCCGAGTCCCTGCACGCTTCCGAAATGCCCCGAGAACACATTGCCGCCGGCCATGGCTATCACGACCTTGACAGTCTCCAGTCTTGCGGCCATCTTGCCGTCACCGGACACCGCCAGAAAATTCTCCTCCGGAGAAGTCGGATTGGCCTCCCCGATGATATTCGCACCTATATTACCGGAGTCCCACCAGTAACCTGCGTCCAGGTCAGGGTTGGCGAACCAGCTCTTGCCGTCCTTTATCCACTGGTCAAAACCCATATTGGGCATCTGTGCGGCAGCCTCAGTAATGAAGGTCTCCTCGCTGCCCTCCACATCTCCGGAATATATCCTGTAGACATATTCCGTTTCAGGTTCCAGACCTGTAAGAACGGCACTTACGCGCATACCGTCCACCTCCACACCCTGCACTTCTGTCCACTCGGTTTCCGAAGCCTTCCTGTACCTGAAGCCGGGAGTCTCAGCCCCATCCGGTACCATTCCGTACAGATATGCGGAACAGGCCCAGGCATCGGCCGGCTCGGTTGTAAGCGTTACCTCACGGGGTATGACAGCCATGGTCCACTCCTCCACGACATCCCTGTATGACACTGTAAACACCTGCGGTGAGGTAAAATCCCTGACCGACTCCGGAGCCGGAGTAATGACAGAGTTGGAAGGACCGAGTTTCATGTCAGTAATCTCAATGGAGTCCAAAGGAGTATCCAAAGTCACATAGACCACGGCCTCATGCTCGTCGGGATTGATGGAAGCCTCACCTATCTGGTTGCGTACCCGGACATATCTCTCAATCGTCTGGGTGGCGGTCACAGTCCAGCGGTACACCTGCCCGGGCCATGTGGTCAATTCATAGTACAATGGAGCCGACAGGTCGACAAAGGCAGTGTCGAGGGCCGGAGACACAGTCGTATTGGAAGATGTCTCGAATCTGAGCAGGCGGACATGGCTCATAGTCACCGTATCAGCCATATCCACGGACACCGTCAACGCGGATGAGTCGATCACAGCCGCGGACAGCTGCCCCTGAACCTCAAACGCGGTTATAGTCCCCAGTCTCCTGGGATAAGGAATGTCATTCTTTATACATCCGGAAGCCGCAAGCAGAAATGCCGCTGACACCAGTGCGCAGATGATATTTTTCATGGATGACATGGTCTATCAGTTTTTTGACGCTGACGGCTTGCCCTTCAGGACAGGCAGTACAAAATTGACACCTATGTTGATTGACAGGAGATTGAGTTTGAAGTTGGCTTTTGATGTCTCGTAACTTCCCTCATATACCTGATTGGTAGTCTGCGATATGCGCTTCCATTCCAGGCCGAGGATGCCGACAGAGGCCTCCACGCACATCTCGTTTGTGACGAAGACTGCTATACCCGGGATCACATCGATACCGATGTCCAGGATGTTCTGGTAGACTCCGGTCAGATTGTCTCCCCTGCCGTTGAGGGACTTGCCCTGGCCGGCCCCGAAATTCAGGGAGATGTCGCTGAAAATGCCGAACACCTTACTCTTGCCTATCGGTATATAGTATCGATAACACAGTGAACCATAGTACGTATGCTGAATGGCATAGAAGTCCGATATACCGAATGACAGGTCCTCGGAAAGCGACAGGTCAGTCTCATTGATTTTTGCCAGCGTTCTCTTATAAGAGAATTTGAGTCCCACGGCCATGTTCTTCGCAAAGGAATAATACACATTGGGCGCCACGGAGAGTGTATAGGCATCTACATTTATATTATCAAGGATCAAGAACTTATAATCGTAAAAATTAAAATCCTTATATGACACCGTTCCTCCGAACATCAACTGCCCCCTGGGCATGAACACAGGTGCTTCCCGGTGATCCATGCCCCTGTCGAACTTCTCCGCCGCCATAGAGGGAAGCGGAGAAGCCGTCAGAAGCACTGCCAGCAGGCACAATCCTGCGAGAGGCATATTTGATTTTTTTATCATTCAAACAAGAATTCAAATTCGTCTATATACATGGTACTGCCGACTCCGCCGGTAAAATAGTCAGCGTACTTGCTGGCAGTCGCCACCACGAGCACATGAGTAGGTATGCGCTCCAGGTCGCGGTACTCCAGATCGATGGTAAACTCCTTATACTCTCCGTTTGAGTTTTCGGGAATCTCCAGTTCTCCATAGGCTATCACTGCCGGATCCTCGTCAGGAACGAAGAATGTTCCGGTATTGGTGTTCACATTGAACGGAGAGCTCCAGTCCGTCAAAGCAACGTATATCTTGCCGACATCCATAGTTCCCTTCAGGTCCTCGTACGGAGCCTTGACTTTGTCTATTGCTTTAGGTGCATACGAATACCATCCGTGCAGGGCGGTCGGACGGCAGGTGTACGGGCGGCCGAAGTTAATCGAAGCTCCCAGACCGGACACCGAACCGAACGAGCCGGAATAGATATTGCCCCCTGCAAAGGCCAGTATCACATATTTGGACTCCATCCTTACAGCCTTTCCGGAGACCACAAATGTCTCTTCCGGAGATGTCGGGTTCACCTCGCTCAGTGTGTTGGCTCCCTTATTTCCGGAATCCCAGAAATAATTGTCCCCCATATCGGCATTGGCATACCAGTTCTTTCCGTCCTTGTACCACGAGTCAAAGTTGAAGTTGGGCAACTGGTCCGCAGCCTCCGTTGTAAACGACACTACATTGTCATCCCTCCTGTCCTGAGCCGTCACAGCCCTGAACTCATACTCCGTCTCAGGCTCCAGTCCTGTAATCTTAGCCGAGAATGTCTTGCCTTCGTAGGAGATCTCACCTGCGAAATCCGTCCACTCAGCCTCCGAGGCCTTTCTGCACTGGAATCCAAGGCCCTCGGGAGCCGAATCCGTAGTATACTTTCCGTTTACGTATGCGAACATGGCCCATGGATTGGCATCTCCAGTAATCACCTCCTGATTAAGAACCGGCAGATCTATGATGTCTATGACATGCTCCTTGTCGTTAAGCGTACCGTCCACAGTGACTTTCAGGGACAGACCTCCGCCTGTCGAAGTGCCGCCCTCCACATCGAAACTGAACTTATAGTGATCCCTTGGCTCAACATCGGAGACCTCCCCTGACTGGGAGAATCTGTCCCCGTCAGTATTGACCAAATCGATAGTCCACTTCAGAGCACCTGTACACCTGAAATAGCCCTCAGAGGCCAGAGTCTCACCGGCATAGACCAGCGAACCGCCCTCATTGCCGTTGGACACAGTCACAGAGTACTCCGTAAAATTGATTCGGACATTCTCCGAGACCGTCACCGTAGCCTTCACATTGGCCAGAGTGCAGACAATATCCGCATAGGCGCTTTCCCCGGCCACGACATCCACTGTGTCAGCACCTTTATAATAAGGTGCCTCAAAGGCGGCCTCCACATCCTCACCGTTGGTGGCCTCCACTATATACTTGCCCTCCGTAAGAGAGACAGGCTCGTCCATTATAGTGTGATGATCCTCAATTGTCTTCACTATCACTCCGTTTTCGTAATTCTTGATTACCACCTTAAATGTCGGGTCATCCTCCTGCGCCTTGACCTCCGTCACCGTCAGGTCTGAGGAGATATTGAGTCTGAGAAATCCCTTCTCCCCGCTGCCCGGACCGAGAACATCATTACGGGAGCATGAGACAGCCACAGCACTGGCCATAAGCGCGATTACGCTGACTTTAAGTATATTTTTCATGACTAGTCCCTCCCGTTATTCTGTCATTATTATAGTAAGGGCCGCTGTCGCCGTCTCTCCGTTCTTGTCTGTAATGACTACCTGGAGCTCGTTGGTCTCTGCCGGCATGGCCGCCAGAAAGGCGCCTATCTGGAAGACCACATCCGTCTGCCCTTTCACGTCATCAGATGTGATTCCGAACAGAGAGCCCCAGAAACCTTCCTCCGTCGCACTCATATTGGCAAGATCCACGGAATAGTCCATCTGCATCATATCCAGGAGCCCCCTGAGTCCTGCAGACTTGACATTGACCACATACTTTTCAATACCTGCAGGCGCGCTTACGGTCAGATTGAATTCAGATGGCAGATCCGACTTGCTGTAGGTCACAGGCTCGTCAATACCGGCCGTCGCCGTAACCGTTATAGCAGACTCTTCCGGTTCATCAGGCCCGACCGGGTCTTCTCCTATGCCATCTATAAGTATGTGTTCCTCCTTCTCATTGCAGCTGTAGTCAATACTGATCCCCGCAGAGAAATCTGCATAGCCTGTACCATCAGCATCCAGAGTGAAGATATGATGATCTCTTGCTGCAACTTCTGATATTTCCATATGATGTACAACTACTCCTCCGGTCTTTCTTACAGCATACAGATCCATGGTCAGGGGCGCAACTTCGAAGTAACCGGCATCACCGGCATTGATTCTGTCTTTTGTAAAGATAAGCGGACCGTCCTCTGTCGTAACCGTTACCGTAAAATCCGGCTCCACCTCGGCAAGAAACGAATCGGTGCAGCGCACTGTCACTTTCATATTGGAGATCGTACAGACTATAGATACCTCTTTCGTCTTCCCAGCCTCTATTGCAAATGTCTGGGAACCGGCAAACACCGGCTGGTTCCATGCCACCGGTTGACTTTCCGGTGATTTAGCCTCAATCTTATACTCAGCCGGTTCAAGGGACACCGTCTCCGGCATATCTGCAAACCTGTCCCAATAGTTGACCACACGTCCACTGGCCATTTCAGTGATAGTTATACAGAATTCATTGACATCTGAGGACTCCTCTGATTTTGCCATCGGTGCGACATCCACAAAATCACCTTCTGCAGAAAGAGAAAAAAGTGTCAAAGCGCCTTTATCTCCACTATAGGTCACTTCTTCCTTGTTGCATCCGGCAGTCAGTGCGGTAAACGCAGCCACTGTCAATGCTAAAATTGTCTTTTTCATTTTAATAGATTTTAAAGGTTTTAGTTTTTATTCATACATAAGTTCTATATCGTCCACTGCCAGGATACTGCCGCCATGTACATTGGCCGACAGGCCGCCGCCGTAGATGATGTCCATACCGTACTGCCATTTATCCTTTCCTGAACCGCAGACAAACTCCACATATATAGTATCTGCCTTCAGGTCTGTCACGGTATAATTTATATCCACATAGACCTGCGTCCACGAGGAGACTGAGGACGAAGATGTGAGCGTGCCCTCTCCTATCACCGTTTCTCCGCTCTTTACCGAGATATAGGCCTTGAAACTGTCCGAATCATACGGTGAGTATTTGTACCAGAAGCTCATCCGGGTCGGACGGGAGGCGAAAGGACGGCCCTGCTCCCCGCCGTACACACCTGTGAATATACGGCCGAAACCGACAGTTGGGAAAGGCGCCGTCCCGCTGGTCGCTGAATTGCTTACAGCAATGGTCATCATCTGAGCTGCCCTGTTGCTTTCATGCCCCTCAACATAAGAGACCATCGGGAAACTCTTATAGGATGCACCGGTGTTGGTCCTGTTTCCGGGAGTTGTCTCAGAATTGTTGCAGTCCCACCACCTGGATTCCTCGTTCAGATAAGGAGCATAATTGGTCTGATATACATCATCCCCCCAGAACAATCCTGTCTTGTTCACATAGTATGTCCACTCGCTCCACTCCTCAAAGCCGGCATTCTCCACCTGCTGTGCTGTTTCGGTAGTGAACTCCTGCACGGACGAGACGGCAGACTTGTACCTGGCACGTATCTCATATCTGGTGGCAGGCTCCAGCCCGGTAAGCGTCACACTGTTGACGCTGCCGGACACCGATGAGGTAAAGGACGGACGGCTCCATTCCGAAGCACCGTAGGCACGTACCTCCGGGTAGAGCTCCGCCGGATCTCCGTCAGTCGTCATATCCACATACACCCTGGTGGCCCAGACATCTCCGGCAGGAATAGCGGATATATCCGCACCGGCCTTGTCGGGCAGCATGTCCGACGGCAGCTCGATATTGACCTGATGATCATTTGTCGCAGGGTCTATCGAGACTGTCAGAGACACTTCCGAATCGGGAACCTCGCCGGTATCTATCTTCAGGGTGATAAAGTCTCCCGGCTCGCCGACTATCTCCTTTGAGTTAGTGAAGCCTGAAGTTTCCCCGTCAGGACCGGTCAGTTCCACGTAGACAGAGATATCGCCGCAGGGCAGATATCCCGCTTCCTTACAGTCCTTATCAAAGACCAGCGAGCCACGCAAAGTGCTTACAGTCGCCGTATATTCGGTATATTGCTTCCGAATATTGTCTCCGAACTCCACCGCGACCTTCACATTGCCCATACGGCAAGTAACGCTTACATCGGTCACCTGCTGAGGCTGCACGGTAAACTCCTGTTCTCCGATAAAGAAAAATGCATTGAATCCGCTCGCGGCAGAGTCACCGTAAGAAGCCCTCAATGTATAGGGTCCTCCGGCGTTCATCGCGAATACGGTACTCTCCTGCGCCAGATATTCGGCATAGGTGTCCCATCTTTTGAAAATAACTCCCTGCGGATTGATAATCTCAATCTTGAAGTCTTCCGGACTGAGCTGTCCCTCCGCATCGGCCCTGGTAGCAGTCAGGTCCGTCAGCAGTTCCAGGCGGATACCGCCCATTCCGGTCTCAAAAGGCACTTCTTCCCTGACAGAACAGGAAACAAGCGACACTAGGAGCAGGAGATACATTGGAAAAAATTTCGCTTTTCTCATTCGCTTCCAATTAGGTTTAGTACTCCGTTACATCCGGCAAAAGTAACATTTTTTTCTCCCGTGAGACATTTCTTCCCGAAAAACTTCATAAATTTGCAGGAGTCCAAATTTGGCTTTGTAAAGATAATGAGCGAAGAATTAAGAAATTACGACAGCAGTGCGATAGAGACCCTGGACTGGTACACCCACATCCGCACCAGACCGGGCATGTACATAGGCAGTACCGGAGACGGCTCGATGCCTGACGACGGCCTGTATGTACTGGTCAAGGAGGTGATAGACAATTCCATAGACGAATACGCGTCCGGTTTCGGAAAAGAGATAATCATAACAGTGGAGGGCCGTCAGGTAACTGTCCGCGACTTCGGCAGAGGTGTCCCCCTGGAAAAGGTGGTGGACGTATCCAGCAAACTGATGACGGGCGGAAAGTTCGACAGCGGAGTATTCAAGAAGAGCGTGGGTCTCAACGGCATAGGTATCAAGGCCGTCAATGCCACTTCTGTTTATTTTCAGATCACTTCCTACCGTGACGGGAAATTCCGCAGCGCGACTTATTCAAAGGGTATACAGAAAAACGACGAGAGCGGCGACAGCACCGAGAAGAACGGCACGCTCGTAAGTTTCATCGCCGACGACGAGGTCTTCCACAACTACTCCTACAACATGGAGTTCATCGAGACCATGGTGCGCAACTACGCCTACCTCAACACCGGACTAACCCTCAGGCTCAACGGTACTGTTTATCACTCGGCAAACGGCCTGCTCGACCTGGTCAACGAGACCATGGCGGCAGAACCGCTGTACCCTCCAATCCATCTTAAAGGAGAGGACATCGAGTGCGTCATAACCCACGGAGAGAGCAACGGGGAGAATATCGCATCCTTTGTCAATGGCCAGAACACGACTCAGGGCGGTACACATCTCGCCGCTTTCCGCGAGGCCGTGGCCAAGACCGTCAAGGAGCATTTCAAGAAAGACTTCGAGCCGGCGGATGTCCGCCAGTCAATAGTCGGAGCCATCAGTATCCGCGTCAATGAGCCGGGCTTCGGCAACCAGACCAAGACCAAGCTCAGTTCCAAGGACGTGCGTCCGGGCCTGTCAGTCCGCTCCTTCATAGGCGACTTCGTGGAGGAGGAACTGGACAACTACCTCCACAAGCATCCCGAGACCGCATCCGTCATGCTGAAGAAGATACAGGCCTCGGAGAAAGAGCGCAAAGCCATATCCGGCCTGCAGAAGAACCTTAAGGAGAAGGTCAAGAAAGCCAGTCTCTGCAACAAGAAGCTCAGGGACTGCCGCGTACACTATACCGACTCGCGCAACGAGCTCGCCGAGCTTTCGTCCATCTTCATCACCGAGGGAGACTCTGCCAGCGGCTCGATCACCAAGATCCGCGACGTGAACACCCAGGCCGTGTTCAGTCTCAGGGGCAAGCCGCTGAACTGCGTGCAGAAAAGCGAAAAGGAGGTCCGCGAGAATGAGGAGCTGCTCCTGCTCAAGGCCGCCCTCAACGTGGACGAGGACATGGACAACCTCCGCTACAACAAGATAATCATCGCGACCGATGCCGATGTGGACGGAATGCATATCCGCCTGCTGATGGTCAGCTTCTTCCTCAAGTACTACCCCGAGCTGGTGCGGCAGGGACATGTCTATATACTCCAGACACCCCTGTTCAGGGTCTGCAACAAGAAGCGGAGCATATACTGCTACAGCGAGGAGGAGAAGGAGGCCGCTGTCAAGGAGATAGGTTCCGGGGCCGAGATCACCCGCTTCAAAGGTCTCGGAGAGATCTCGCCCGATGAGTTCAAGGACTTTATAGGCGAGAACATGAGACTGGACCCGGTCCGTCTGGACACGGACGACAGCATATCTCCCCTGCTTCAGTTCTACATGGGAAAGAATACCATCGACAGACAGTCGTTTATCCGTCAGAATCTGCGTTCTGACCTGATTCTTGAAATAGTATAGCCATGAGAATCATCGGACCCAAAACTGCGAAACGGATACTCAACATGATGGGCTGGCAGGGCATGGACACCGCCATCCCGGCTCCTAAGTGCATCATTCTGGGAGCTCCGCACACATCCATATGGGACTTCGTAATATCATGGCTTTATTACCGCTCAGTCGGCGGCAACGCCAAAGTCATGATAAAGAAAGGCTTTTTCAAATGGCCGCTCGGTCCCATACTGCGGCATCTGGGCGGTATCCCGGTAGACCGCAGCAGCGGAGGCGGAGCGCACCTGGTCCGTCAGATGATAGCCGAATTCGAGAAAGACGAGTACTTCCAGCTCGCCATTGCCCCCGAAGGAACCCGACGGCCGGTAAAGAGATGGAAAGGCGGCTTCCACACCATAGCGAAGGCCACCGGAGTGCCGGTGTTCCTCGGCTACTTTGACTGGGGCACCAAGACAGTCGGCGCCAAGGAAGAGTTCCACATCACCGACAACGTTGAAGCTGACCTCAAACGCATACGCCAATGGTACAAGGATAAGGGCGTAGTAGGAAAATATCCGGAAAAATTCACTACCGGGGACGACCTGGATTAAAAGGAAAGCATTATGGACAACACACATCAGCGGTCACTTCGGGCACTGCTCGAGTTCGCCTTTACACGATATGCCGACAAGCCGTTCCTGCATTTCATCGACGGGTCCGGCTACAGCTACGGAGAGTTCCACGCCAAGGTCTATGAGACCGCCGGACTGCTGGCCCGCTACGGTATGGGCAGAGGCGACCTCGTGGGGCTGCTCTCGCAGAATATGCCCAACTGGGGCGTGGCCTATTTCGCATCAGCCGCATTCGGCATGATCTCCGTTCCGATGCTCCCTGACTTCTCCGAGAGCGAGATCAAGCACATACTCAAGCACTCGGAGGCCAGAGCCCTGTTCGTATCCAGGAAACTGCTGCCGAAAGTCCTGCCGAAAGCCATTGACCGACTGGAGCTGATTATCTGCCTTGACGATTTTTCCATCATCAAGGGCACACCGTGCGGAGAGCCGGCAGCCCTGCCGTCAGAAGAAGACATACAGCCGGATGACCTGGCCGCCATCATCTACACTTCCGGAACGACAGGAAGTTCCAAAGGCGTGATGCTGAGCCACAAGAATCTGTGCGCCAATCTATGGTCCACCGAAGACGTGCGTCCCAGCTTCGAATGGGACGTGTGGCTGTCCCTGCTGCCCCTGTCCCACACTCTTGAGTGCAGCATGTGCCTGCTTCTGCCGATGAACGCAGGCGCGTCAGTGTACTACATTGACAAGGCCCCCACCCCGACCATCCTCATGAAGTCCCTGGCAGAGGTCAGGCCCACCACCATCCTGTCCGTGCCGCTTATCATAGAAAAGGTATACCGCAGCGCGGTTCTGCCCAAGCTCACCGCTACACCGATAATGAGATTCCCTTACAGAATACCCCCGTTCCGAAAGTTAATGAACAGAAAGGCCGGAAAAATGCTGATGGAGAAATTCGGAGGACGCATCCGCTTCTTCGGCATCGGGGGAGCAAGACTGGACCCCGAGGTGGAACGCTTCCTGCTTGAGGCCCGTTTCCCCTACGCCATCGGCTACGGTCTCACCGAGACCTCTCCGCTCATCGCAGCAGCCACCCCGGATATGGTGCGGCTCGGCTCCACCGGCCCGGTAGTCAAAGGCGTGGAGCTGCGTCTGCTCAACAAAGACCCCAGGACAGGCGTAGGCGAGATAGCCGTCAAGGGAGACAACGTAACCCGTGGCTATTTCAAGAACCCCGAGGCCACTTCCGCGGCCTTCACCGAGGACGGCTGGTTTCTGACAAAGGATCTCGGCAAGCTGGACAAGGACGGCTGGCTCTACATCAAAGGCCGCTCCTCGACTACCATTATCGGTCCGAGCGGGGAAAACATCTACCCCGAAGAAGTTGAGAGTGTGATCAACAGCCACGACATGGTGTCCGAGTCCCTGGTCACCAACCGCAAGGGCAGACTTACGGCCCTGGTTCATTTCGATTCCGAGAAACTCAAAGCCTTTTTGGAATCCACCGACGAACTCAAGCGTACTGCTCATGAAAGGCTGGAGAACCTTAAGAAAGAGATTCTGGACTATGTCAACCAGAAAGTCAGCAAGTTCTCCCGCATCAGTGAGATAGACCAGCAGGACGAGGCTTTCGAGAAGACTGCCACGCACAAGATCAAGCGATACCTCTACGACGGCTCCAAATCCAAAGACTCCAAATCCAAGGACTCCAAATCCAGCAAGCCCTCACACAGCAGGTGAACCGAAACTCCGCCAAACCGGTATACCAGCACTCACTTTTATGAAAAATCCGGCAGTCGAAAAGACCAGGCCCTCCCACCGCTTCGCGGCGGGCCCCTCCCTCTAGAGCCGAGGGCGGCTAGTCTTTTCTCGTTGCCGGATTTTCACCACGCTCACGCGGGGGAAAGTGTCGTTTCGCAAAAGGCAAACTTTAGTACTTTTACAATGTCCAACACATTACCCAAACGTATTACTCTGATTATTAAACACATACAATCTGGCGATTTGCTGGACTGCCCGCTTTTTGCCATAAAACAACCATTTCACCCCAGGTCCAGCAGATGCTCTTTTTCAGAGTGCCTGTATACTAAGCGCTTTCCCAAGCAGGCCCTGCTGGACCTCCCCTGAAGTCTCATGCCATGGGGGAAAGTGAACCGTTTTCGCAGGAATTCCCGGCACTTTCCCCAGGGGTGGAAATGGCAGGTGCCGCCAGAGAGGCCTGTGGAGCCGGTGTCCCTGTCGGCCACGGGGGAAAGTGAACCGTTTTCGCCGAAATTCCCGGCACTTTCCCTGGAGGTGGAAATGCCAAGTGCGGCGAGAGAGGCCTGTGGAGCCGGTACCCCTGTCGGCCACGGGGGAAAGTGAACCGTTTTCGCGGAAAAACCCGGCACTTTCCCCGGAGGTAGAAACGGCAGATGCCGCGAGAGAGGCCTGTGGAGCCGGTATCCTTGTTGGCCACAGGGGAAAGTGAACCGTTTCCGCCGGAAAACCCGGCACTTTCCCGGGAGGGAGAGACTGCAAGTGCGGCGAGAGAGGCCTGTGGAGCCGGTACCCCT
>CALVDI010000005.1 GCA_944326225.1 uncultured Bacteroidales bacterium
AAAGAAATTCTTCCTTTTGATAAATCATAAGGGGACATCTCTACTCTGACCTTGTCTCCGGGCAGGATACGGATGTAATGCATACGCATCTTGCCTGAGAGGTGGCCTATAATCACATGGCCGTTGTCCAGCTCCACGCGGAACATGGCGTTGGAGAGAGCCTCGATTACAGTGCCGTCCTTTTCTATGAAATCCTGTTTGGGCATAAGTACTTGTCTCTTACAACTTAGTATTGTCTCTTACCTTCTATAAAGTCAAAAGTAGAAAGAATATCGGCTTTTCCGTCCCCGACGGCGACCGTGAGCTCGAAATGCGCTGAGTTCTTCTTGTCAGAAGTACTTACAGCCCATCCGTTCTCGTGGAGGTAGATTGACTTGCCTCCGGCGTTGATCATCGGCTCGATGCATATCGTCATACCCTTTACGAGCTTCTTTCCGGTGCCCGCTTTTCCGTAGTTGGGAACCTCCGGATGCTCGTGCATATCCTTGCCGATTCCGTGTCCCACCATCTCGCGGACAACCGAGAAGCCAAAGCTCTCGGCGTAAGACTGGACAGCATGTCCGATGTCCCCTATCCTGTTGCCGGCGACCGCTTTCTCTATACCGAGATAAAGTGACTCCTTCGTGACTCTCAGGAGAGTTGCCGTCTCCTCGTCCACATTCCCGACGGGGAAAGTGTAGGCCGAGTCACCATAGTAGCCTTTATATACGGTACCGCAGTCCACGGACACTATGTCGCCCTCCTTGAGCTTGTAGTCCGACGGAAAACCGTGGACCACCACGTCATTGACGGAGACACAGAGAGTGTAGGGGAAGCCGCCGTATCCCAAGAAGCCCGGCTCCGCTCCGTTGTCACGGATGAATGTCTCGGCAATCTTGTCGAGCTGCATGGTGGTGACACCGGGCGCAACGTGCCTGCCGACTTCCGCCAACGTCTTGGAGACGAGGATCGCATTCTCTCTGAGAATCTCGATTTCTTCTTCGGATTTTATTCTTATCATACTCAAAGAACTTTTTGAGAATTACATTCCCGAACGGCCTTTAAGACGTCCGGTCTTCATCAAACCGTCGTAGTGCCTCATGAGCAGATGCGACTCGATCTGCTGCAGGGTGTCGAGCACTACGCCTACAAGGATAAGCAGCGAGGTTCCTCCGTAGAACTGGGAGAACTGGTTGTTTATCCCGAACATCATCGCAAATGCCGGAAGTATCGCCACGATAGCCAGGAAGAATGATCCGGGCAGGGTGATACGCGACATTATTGCATCGAGGTAGTCGACAGTCTTCTTTCCGGGCTTCACTCCGGGAATAAAACCGCCGTTCTTCTTCATCTCCTCAGCCATCATGTTGGGGTTCACGGTTACTGCGGTGTAGAAGTAAGTGAACACTATCACGAGAACTGCGAAGATGGCATTATACCAGAATCCGGTATAGTCGCTAAGTGTAGCCGCAAGTCCCTGCGAGGCGTCGAAACGCGCGAGCAGGAGCGGGAACATCATCAGGGCCTGTGCGAAAATAATCGGCATTACGCCGGCCGCGTTTATTTTCAGAGGTATATACTGACGGACTCCACCGTACTGACGGTTTCCGACTACTCTTTTCGCATACTGTACAGGCACTTTGCGCTGTCCCTGCACGAGGGCGATGGTGGCGATGAAGACGAGGAAGAGAATCACGATCTCAATGAGGAACATAAGAGGACCTCCATTGGTCTGGCTGAATCTCTGCGCGGCTTCAGCGAAGAGGGCGAAGGGCAGACGTGCGATAATACCGACCATAATGATAAGGGAGATACCGTTGCCGATACCCCTGTCGGTAATGCGCTCGCCGAGCCACATCACGAACATCGTTCCCGCCATCAGCACGATGGTTGCGAAAATGTTGAATCCGAAACCCTGTACTAAGAACGCTTCCGGGGGCAATTGTGCGTGAAGGTTGGTAATGTACGCAGGTCCTTGAAGCAGAAGGATTACAATTGTCAGGTAGCGTGTCCACTGGTTCATTTTTCTACGTCCGCTCTCCCCTTCTCTCTGCATCTTCTGGAAATAGGGGACCATCACACCCAGGAGCTGGATGACGATGGAAGCGGAGATATACGGCATCACTCCCAACGCGAAGATGGAAGCGTTGCCGAAGGCGCCGCCGGAGAACATATCCAACAGACTGAGGAGACCTGTCGAGGCCTGGGCCTCGAGGTTCTGGAGCATGGTAGGGTCGATACCCGGCACTACGATGAAACTGCCCAGACGGTAAACGAGGAGGAGGAGGAAGGTATAACCCAACCTCTTCCTAAGTTCCTCAATCTTGAAGATATTCTTGATTGTTTGAAAAAATCTTTTCATCGGCCGCTATTGTTTTTAAAGTACTATCGCCTTTCCTTCGAGAGCCTCGATCTTCTCCTTGGCAGACTTGGAGAAAGCGTCTGCGGTAACCTCGAGCTTAGCCTTGAGCTCGCCGTTGCCGAGAATCTTCACCTTGTCGTTCTTGGATACAAGACCGGCCGATACGAGTGTATCGAAATCTATAACGGTAATGTTCCTCTTCTCACTGAGAGACTGAAGCATCGAAAGGTTCACTGCCTTATACTCCACTCTGGTGGGGTTCTTGAAGCCGAACTTGGGCAGACGTCTCTGGATAGGCATCTGACCGCCCTCGAATCCGATCTTGTGACGGTAACCGGAACGGGACTTGGCACCGTTCATACCGCGGGTTGACTGTCCGCCGTGTCCGGAGCCCTCACCTCTTCCGACCCGCTTTACTCTCTTGGTGGAACCTTCTGCAGGTTTTAAATTATGTAGTTTCATCTCTTTTTAGCTTGATTTAGTTTATTTCCTCAACTTTTACAAGATGTAGAACCTTCTGGATCATACCGTTGGTCACAGGGGTAAGTTCTATCTCCACTGACTGGTGCATACGGCGCAGTCCGAGGGATGCGAGATTGGCTCTCTGCCTCTGGGTTGAACCGTTCTTGCTCTTAATCTGAGTAACTTTAACTTTTGCCATCGTGCGTCCTCCTTATCCTTTAAATACTCTTTGCATGGGAATACCGCGCACACCGGCTACGGTGTAGGCGTCACGGAGCTCAACGAGGGCAGCGATAGTAGCCTTGACGAGGTTGTGGGGGTTGGACGAGCCCTTGGACTTAGCCAGCACGTCCTGAACACCTACAGACTCGAACACGGCACGCATCGCACCTCCGGCCTTCACTCCGGTACCGGGAGCGGCGGGCTTCATGAATACCCTTGCTCCGCCGAACTTGGCCTCCTGCTCGTGAGGAATGGTCCTCTTGTTCAGAGGCACCTTGACGAGATTCTTCTTGGCGTCCTCTATACCCTTGGATATAGCGGTGGTGACTTCGTTGGCCTTTCCGAGACCATAACCTACGACACCCTTCTCATCGCCTACTACTACGATAGCAGCGAAGCTGAAGTGGCGGCCGCCCTTGGTTACCTTGGTAACCCTCTGTACTGCTACCAATCTGTCCTTAAGCTCCAGATCGGTGGTTTTCACTTTCTTTACATTGATATCTGCCATAGTCTCTTAGAATTTAAGACCGCCCTCGCGGGCTGCGTCTGCCAAACTTTTAACTCTTCCGTGATAGAGATATCCTCCGCGGTCGAAAGCGACGGTGGAGATACCTTTCTCTGTCGCACGTTCAGCGATGAGCTTTCCGACCATAGCCGCAACCTCAGTGGCGGTCTTGCCCTTGGTTGCCTCTGCGAGAGACTTGTCAGTAGAGCCGGCCGATACCAGGGTCACGCCCTTGGTGTCATCGATAACCTGAACATATATCTGCTTGTTGCTTCTGAATACGGACATCCTGGGTCTCTCGGGAGTACCGTTGACGACCTTGCGGATACGGTAGCGTATTCTCTGTCTTCTTTCTATCTTAGTCATTGCCATATTCTTATCCTCCTATTATTTAGCTCCGGCTGACTTACCGGCCTTGCGGCGAAGCTGTTCGCCCACAAACTTAATACCTTTACCCTTATACGGCTCGGGAGCACGCATAGAGCGGATCTTGGCGGCTACCTGGCCGAGCAGCTGTTTGTCGCAGCTCTTGAGAACAAGAACAGGGTTCTGTCCCTTCTTCACAGGCTCTGCCTCGGCCTTGATCTCCGAGGGAAGCATGAAGTGTATATCGTGTGAATATCCGAGGGCGAGCTCAAGGATCTGTCCCTTGACCTCCACGCGGTAACCCACACCGATAAGCTCCTGCTTGATGATGAAGCCGGTGGATACTCCAGTCACCATGTTGTGAATGAGTGCGCGGTAGAGTCCGTGCAGGGAACGGTGACGGGGCTGGTCCGTAGGACGGCTGACCGTAATAATATTCCCTTCAACGGATACTTTGATGTCAGGATCAACTTTCTGACTCAGTTGTCCGAGCGGTCCTTTAACCATTACCACATTGTCGGCGCCCACTGTTGCGGTAACGCCCTGCGGCAGGTGTACAGGCAATTTTCCAATTCTTGACATTATTACTTCGTTTTAAATATTAATAAACATAACAGAGGACCTCGCCGCCGACATTCATGTCCTTGGCCTCCTTGTCGGTGATGACACCCTTTGATGTGGAGAGGATGGCGATACCCATGCCGTTGAGCACGCGGGGCATGTCCTCGACTCCTACATAGCGTCTCAGACCGGGGGTAGACACTCTCATGATCTTCTTGACAGCTGCCTGCTTGGTCTCAGGATGATACTTGAGGGCTATCTTGATGGTGTTGTAGGGAGTGCCTTCCACCAGCTTGTAGCTGAGGATGTAACCTTTCTCGTGGAGAATACGGGTAATCTCCATCTTCATCTTTGATGCAGGGATCTCGACGATCTTGTGCTTTGCGAGATATGCGTTCCTGACTCTCGTCAGGTAATCTGCTATTGGATCAGTCATTTGTTTGTTTTGTTTTAGTGGTTCGACGCCTTTCAGCGCCCGATATCCAATGGTTTATAAATTAAGTTAATGTTATTCTTTATCTGCTGCCTTATTCCGATTCTTGTAAAATGCTTTATTTGAGTCGTTTTCAAGGCCTGCGACTGAGAAGGCAACGGAGTTTACTTCCGTAAATGAGGATGCCGTCAAAGGAGCAAAACGCAGAAAACGGCTTGAAGAAAGCATTTTACCAGGATGCTTTTCTTACTCCAGGTATTAAACCCTTGCTGGCCATCTCGCGGAACTGAATACGGCTGATGCCGAAAACACGCATATATCCCTTGGGACGTCCTGTAATGGAACAGCGGTTGTGCTGACGGCATGGACTCGAATTCTTGGGGAGCCTGTCGAGAGCAGCCCAGTCACCGGCTTCCTTTAATGCTTTACGTTTCTCTGCGTATTTCGCGCACAGCTTTGCCCTTTTGACCTCGCGGGCTTTCATTGATTCTTTTGCCATATCTACTAATTACGGTTTTTATTCTTAAAAGGCAGTCCGAACTCACGGAGAAGAGCATAAGCCTCCTCGTCTTTCTCCGTGGATGTCACAAAGGTAATCTCAAGTCCGAATATCTTGGCGATCTTGTCGATGTCGATCTCGGGGAAGATAATCTGCTCCTTGATGCCGAGGGTATAGTTGCCGCGGCCGTCAAACTTCTCGTTGATACCGTTAAAGTCACGGATACGGGGAAGGGACACGGCGATGAGCCTCTCAAGGAACTCGTACATACGCGCGCCACGAAGAGTAACCTTCACTCCGATAGCCTGTCCGCGACGGAGCTTGAAGTTGGAGATATCCTTCCTTGAATATGTGGTCACGGCCTTCTGTCCTGCGATGGCGGTGAGCTCCTGCTGAGCGACCTCCACAAGCTTCTTGTCACCTGTAGCGTCACCGATACCCTGGTTGAGGGTTATCTTGACGAGCTTGGGCACCTGCATTACAGTAGCGAAGCCGAACTCCTTCTGGAGCCTGGCCACTATCTCCTCTTTGTATTTCTTCTGAAGATTGGGAACGTATCCTGCCAAGCTTACCTGCTCCTGCTTGGTCTCTTCTACTTTTTTCTTTGCCATTACTTGATCTCCTCTCCTGATTTTTTAGCATAACGGACCAATTTCCCGTTCTCGCCCATACGGCGGCCGATCCTGGTGGGGCCTCCCTTGGCGGGATCCACTACCTGAAGGTTGGAAATATGGATTCCTGCTTCCTGTTTGATAATACCGCCCTGAGGATGCTTTGCATTGGGCTTGGTGTGCTTGCTCACCATGTTGACACCCTCCACGATGGCGCGGTCTTTCTTGGTGATGATCTCGAGAACCTTTCCGGTCTTGCCCTTGTCATTGCCGGCGTTCACATAGACCATATCGCCTTTCTTGATATGTAATTTCCTGTTCATGTCTGTACCTCCTATATATTATAGTACTTCGGGTGCAAGAGAGACAATCTTCATATAGTTGTCGCGGAGCTCGCGGGCAACAGGGCCGAAGATACGTGTGCCGCGGACCTCACCCTGATTGTTCAAAAGCACGCAGGCATTGTCATCGAAACGGATATATGAGCCGTCCGGACGACGGATCTCTTTCTTGGTGCGCACTACAACGGCCTTTGAGACCGATCCCTTCTTGGCGTCACCGCCGGGGATTGCGCTCTTGACAGCGACTACGATCTTGTCGCCGACGCTGGCATAACGACGGCGGGTACCTCCGAGAACACGGATACAGAGCACCTCTTTAGCACCGCTGTTGTCAGCTACCATTAAACGTGATTCCTGTTGTATCATTTTACTTCACTTTTTCTACTATTTCTACTAATCTCCAGCGTTTGGTCTTACTCAGGGGACGGGTCTCCATGATGCGGACCGTATCGCCCTCGTCGCACTGGTTCTTCTCATCGTGAGCGACGAACTTGGTGGTCTTGTTCACGAACTTGCCGTAAACAGGGTGTTTTTCCTTTACTCTTACAGCAACGACGATCGACTTGTCCATCTTGTTGCTCACCACCACACCGATTCTTTCCTTACGTAAATTTCTTTCCATACGAATTACTCTTCTGATTTAGCCTGGTTTTCCTTTTCAGTCAGGATGGTAAGCATACGTGCGATATCCTTTCCGGCCTTTCTGATCTTTGATGTATCCTCGATGGGGGAGACGGCATGGTTGAGTTTCATCTGTGCGAGATTGGCCTTCTCGGTCTCGATGCGCTCGCGCAGGTCCTTGATTGACATTTCTCTGATTTCCTTGGGTTTCATATCTTCTCCTCCATTTATTACTGTTCTACATAATCTCTACGTACCACGAACTTGGTAGTAACAGGCAGCTTCTGTGCGCCCAGACGGAGAGCCTCCTTGGCAACCTCCAAAGGCACACCCTCGGCCTCTATGAGCATACGGCCCGGAGTGATGGGGGCAACGAATCCCTCGGGATTACCTTTACCTTTACCCATACGTACCTCAGCAGGTTTCTTTGTGTAAGGTTTGTCAGGGAAAACGCGAATCCAAATCTTACCTTCACGTTTCATGTAACGCACTACAGCCTGACGGGCAGCCTCTATCTGCTGACCTGTGAGCCATGCGGACTCAAGGGTCTTGATGCCGAAAGATCCGAAAGAAAGCTCCGTACCACGGTGAGCATTACCTTTCATACGGCCCTTCTGCTGCCTTCTGAACTTGGTTTTCTTTGGTTGTAACATTGTCTATACTTTTTGTAAGTCTATTATTTTCAAACAAATAAATACAATTCTCCCATTAAACGGGGCTGCAAAGATATTACAAATTATTGGAACACCAAACTTTTTTAACAATTTTATTGTAAATATTCAACTCATTTTCGACCGGACAATTTAAAGGTCAATAATCGGGGATTCAGAGCGTTGTAAAGATATAAACATTTATATCGGCTGCATTTTGGACACACGGGAAACATAATGCGAAGAGTGTGCTACAAAGGACACTTATTTATTTTTTCTTATTTTTGCACCTATTATAATACACATGCATATGTATACAGATTTCACAAATGTCGAAAAGACCTATATCGGTTCTGTCAGACATAGATTCCCGACCAACATTCCCTACATCACTGTAGAGAATTTCCCCAAACTAGGCAAATTGACCGCCTTCCGTTTTCTGGAATGGGCTGCCGAACATCCGGACGGAGTCATCAGCCTCCCCACCGGCAAGACTCCTGAATACTTTATCGCATGGGTCAAGAAAATCCTGGCGGAATGGGACACCAGGGAAGGTCAGGCTTCCCGAGAGGAAAGCGGGCTGCTGACGACCTGCAAACCGGATCTGCGCGGACTGCACTTTGTACAGATAGACGAATTCTACCCAATAGATCCCCGACAGCACAACAGCTTCTATAATTACGTTCAAAAGTATTACGTTGAGGACTTCGGCCTGGATGCATCCAAAGGCATCTTCATCAACTGCGAGCAGATACCTCTGGCGGACAACAAGCACTTTACGGAGGTATTCCCTGACGGAGTGATCGATCTGAGCCTGCGCTACCGCAACGCAAAGACCTCTGCCGAGGAGATACAGCAGAAGTCCATCTTCTTGATAGACAACTGGTGCGCTGAGTACGACCAGAAAGTCAGAGATCTGGGCGGCATCGGATTCTTCCTCGGAGGCATCGGTCCCGACGGACACATAGCATTCAACGTCCGCGGCAGCGACCCCCACTCCACCACCCGCCTGACCCACACCAACTACGAGACTCAGGCCGCTGCAGCAAGCGATCTCGGCGGTATCGAGATTTCCCGGATCAAGCCGGTAATCACCATCGGCCTGGACACCATCACTTACAACCCGGAGGCTGTGGCCATCATCTTCGCGGCCGGAGAGGCAAAAGCTCCCGTCGTTGCTGACGCGCTTGAGAAGACACCCTCGAATCTCTACCCTGCATCTGTCCTTACCCGCCTGCCAAACGGACGCTTCTACCTGACCACCGGCGCAGCGTCCATGCTGCATGAGTCGATCTACCACTATTATGCAGACTCACCCTGGTCTCAGGAGAAAACCGACAGAGCTGTTCTGGACTGCTGCAACCGCATCAACAAGTACGGCGACAAGATTACTCTCGAAGACCTGAAGGCCGACGAATACTGCAGCATGATCCCCGGCCTTAACGAGAATACGATTCAAAGCGTCATCGACTCCATGACGAAGAAGATTGCCAAAGGCACGTCCACCTGGAGCAACGAGACATTCTACTACACCGGACCCCACCACGACGACATCCTTCTTGGACTTCTGCCCCACATCCACAGAGTATCACGCAACGAGACCAACGACTCTCACTTCTCGGTAATGACCTCAGGCTTCAACGCCGTAACCAACCACTTTCTGATCGATGCCCTGAACGAGACCGTCGGCTTCCTCGACGCAGGAAGGATCCAGATGACAGACTACCCCGACTTCTTCACCAAAGGCTGGAAGGAAAAACGCGAGAAAGACATCTATCACTCTCTGATCAACGTCGCCTCCGGCAACGAAGAGGAGCGCAAGAGAGGCCGGTCGCACCGACTCGTACGCGACTTCATCGAAATTTACGGTGTGAAGGACAAAAAGGAACTGCGCGCCAAGATTCTCGACGTGATTGACGAGACCCGTCATAGCTACGACGGCCAGAAGATGTCCGCTGACATCCGCCTGCTCAAGGGCATGATCCGTGAGTTCGAGGAAGAGCTGGTATGGGGATTCTTCGGCATCAAGAACGAGAACGTGCATCACCTTCGCCTGGGATTCTATACCGGCGACATCTTCACCGAACAGCCCAACCGCGAGCGCGACGTCGCCCCCATCCTGGAGGAACTGCGCACCATCAAGCCTACCGTGATCAGCATCGCCTTTGACCCTGAGGGCAGCGGCCCCGACACCCACTACAAGGTACTTCAGGCCATCGCCGAAGCCATCCGCGAGTGGGGCAAAGAGACCGACCTGAGCAATCTCAAGATCTGGGGCTACCGCAATGTATGGTACCGCTTCCTCCCTTCCGAGGCAACCCACATCGTACCCGTGTCACTCAACGCCATGAGCGTGTTCGACAATGCTTTCTGCAACTGCTATGCATCCCAGGTACATGCCGACTTCCCCAGCTACATGCTCGACGGTAAGTTCAGCGACCTGGCCAAGATCATCTGGGTGGACCAACTGTCCAAGGTACAGAGAGTTCTCGGCAAGCCGTTCTTCTACCAGAACCCCAGTCCGAGGCTCAGGACCACTCACGGTCTGCTTTTCTTCAAGGAGATGAACGTAGAAGAGTTCCTGCAGTCAGCCCGCGAGCTGCAGAAATCCATGACCAACATCTAGACTTGCAGGCATGAGGCGTCTCGTCCTGATACTCGCACTACTGTCATTCACCGCCACAGGGCTATGGTCTCAGGACAGGGACGGGACGCCTATGCAATTTATCGTCGATAAAAACGGAGACACCGTTTACATCGACAACATCGAGCCGGTGTACAAGTCCGCAAAACGCAAGGGCAAGGCCTGGCGGAAATATTACCGTCTGGTACATAATTTCGCCAAGGCCTATCCTTACGCCCTGCTTGCTGAGGAAAAACTGCGCGAGGCCGACTCGACCATAGCCACAGAAGGTTTCAACAAAAGACAGAAGAACCGCTACATCAACATCCTACAGGACGAACTGTTTGACACCTTTGAGAAACCCCTGAGAAATCTCACCGTCAGCCAAGGAAAACTTCTGCTGCGCCTGATAGACAGACAGACAGGCATCACCCCCTACGAGATCATAAAAGACTACAAGGGGAAAGCCGCCGCAGGATTCTGGCAGGGGATTGCCAGACTGTTCGGCTCGGACATGAAAAAACCTTACGACCCTGACGGAGAGGACAGTCAGACAGAAGAGCTCGTAGAGCTGTACAACAAAGGAGAGTTCAACAGGACGTACCGCTCTATATTCGGGAAGAATCCCCCCGAACCGGTTGCGCACTCCCGTCTGGAAATACCCCAGAAATAATCTCCAGACAGCCGTTCCGATATACGGCATACTCACCACCGTCAATCCAGCATCCAAGAATATGCATCCTGCCTCCGGAAGGTATGTCTATTGCTCCGGGAGTATGATAATGTCCGAATATATAATAATCCACACCGGCCCCTCCGTGAGTCTCCCTATACTTCTTTCCGAAGGCATCCGCAAAATGATACAGCGGCTCGTCCGCTCCTCTGAACACATAACGGCCGGCATTGCCCGGCTCATTCTTCATCTTACGCGAATGTCCCGCCCACGCATATCCCAGACCGAAAGCCCAGCGCGGATGCAACGCGCTGAACAGAACCTGAAGTGCGCGGTTGTGAAAAGCCCAGCGTATCAGTCGGAACATAGTGTCAGTACGACCCAGGCCGTCTCCGTGCCCAAGACAGAACAGACGGTTGTCTATCCGTACAACGTATGGCTGACGCAGCACAGTGATTCCCAGCTCTTTCTCAAAATAATCATATACCCACACATCGTGATTGCCTCTGAGGAAATAAACCTTGACTCCGCTGTCACACAGCCTGGCAAGAGCCCCGAGAGCCCTGGTATATCCGCGGGGAATAACATATCTGTACTCATACCAGAAATCAAAAATATCCCCCAGCAGATACACACCTGCAGCCCCTTTTTCCCTTATTGAGTCAAGCAGGGCAACAAAACTCCGTTCAAGAGCATCCTTGTCACAGAAAGCCGCTCCCAGATGAACATCAGATATAAAATAATAATCAGACATTCTGCTGCATCAATTCGAATATAAAGCAGAAGACGGCTGCTACACAGCAGTATATGGAGAAGTAACGCAGTCTGGCCTTCTTTACTATACGTATCATCCACCGGCAGGCCATGTATCCCGATACGAAGGCCGTAAGTGAGCCGAGGGCCAGGGCCGACGCCGATACCCCGGAGGCCCCGGACGAAAAGTCGCCTCCCACCAACTGCAGGAAGGCTTCTCCCAGAATAGGGACCAGCACCATAAGGAAAGAAAACTGTGCCATCGAGCTCTTCCTGACGCCCAGCATCAGGCCCGTAGATATCGTCGTGCCCGAACGCGAAAGACCCGGCATCACTGCCAGTGCCTGAGACAGGCCTATGATAAAAGCCTCCCCGTAACCGACTTCCTTTCCGGGCTCACGGCCCTGCGCTGCAGCCTTGCGGGCCTGTCTGTTCGAGAGAGTCTCTGAAATAAACAATAGAAAAGCTGTAAGCAGCAGCATACATCCGACTATTATAAGGCCGGAACCGAAAACCGCCTCTACCTGATCCTTGAAAAAGAACCCGACAACCGCTACCGGTATCATGGAGACACATATCTTCAGAAAATACTGAGTCTGGCTGTTGTACCTGAACTTGAATACTCCACAGACTATATCCCATATCTCCCTTCGGAACGCGACTATAGTGCTGAGCACTGTCGCGGCATGGACCGCCACCTCGAAACTCAGATTATCTGACTCGATACCGAAAATCGCCTTGAATATAGCCAGATGACCACTGCTGCTGACCGGCAGAAACTCCGTGAGTCCCTGAATAAGGCCAAGCACGACAGCATGAAACCACTCCATAGTCTATCTTTTTCTAAAAAGCTTTATCGGTTCTCTTTTCAGAAGCACCACAATCTCGATTATGAAACCCAGCAGTATCAGCAAGGGCGCAATATACATGCGCGTAAAACTGAAAAGCCCGTAATTGAACACCTCCGGACTGTCGGCTCCGCCCCCCAGCAGAAACAGATAACCGACGAGCATCACCGCGAATCCGACAATCAGATACAGGATATTCTCCTTAGGAACAGCAAATTTATCCATCTTCTTTATACTTATTTACTTAATAATACAGTTCATTCTTGGTCAACGATATCATTCCTCTTACTCCAAAAGCCGTGGACACCATACATATCAATATGCCCAACACTATTACGGCCAGCATCACAATTCCCAACAGAAGCGCGTCAAAAAGAGAGAATAGCTGATAGAACTCATTGCGTATCATATAAAGAGCGCACAGCACGAACACATCGGCCACAGCTCCCGATATCAGGCCCTGAAAAAAAGCCTGGCCGACAAAGGGACGGGAGATAAAGCCTTTTGTCGCACCGACAAGCCTCATCGTATGGATTGTAAAACGCTTGGCATAGACATTGAGGCGCACCGTATTGTTGATGAGCACCACAGATATGAATAGCAGCAGAAGTACGAAAACACCTGCCACTATCCCTATACGCTCGATATTGGCATTGAGCAGCTCCACCAGAGACTGCTGATAGACGACATCCTCCACCATTGGGAAACCGTACAGCACCTCTTCTATAACCCGGAGACTGTCCGTGAATATATAATCAGCAGCTATCTGAAACTCCAGCGACACAGGTATCGGGTTGGTGTCAAATACATCCAGAAAATCTTCGCCCAGCAGCTCCCGCATCTCCTCGGTGCCCTCTTCTCTGGAGACAATCCGCACGCCCTTTACATAAACCGACTCCTCCATCCTGTCAGCAAGTCCGGAAGCATCAGCCTCATCAGCCTCCATCCCGAGGACTGCAGTGACTGTGATATTCTCCTTGAAATAATTGGAAACAGACTTTGCGTTGACGATGAGCACCCCAGTCATTCCCACCAGGAACAGCACAAGACTGATGCTGATCACTGATGAGAAATAAGACCTCAACAGTCTTCTATACAGGATATTACTTTCATTTACCGTCATCGTCCGACTTATGATAAATCCCTCAAAGATAAATAAAAAGATAATTATATTAGATTTTTTATTATTATATTTGCAAAAAAGTATCTGAAATGAAAGATCCCAAAAGAGTTTTATTCGTCAATTCGGAGATTTATCCATACCTGCCTGAAAGCACTATATCCATAGTCGGACGGTACCTTCCTCAGGGCATACAGGAGTCAGGCAAGGAGATCCGCACGTTCATGCCCCGGTTCGGATGCATCAACGAGAGACGCAACCAACTTCACGAAGTTATCAGACTCTCAGGGATGAACATGGTCATCAATGACATAGACCGTCCTTTGGTGATCAAGGTGGCCTCCATATCATCTGCCAGGATGCAGATCTATTTCATCGACAATGACGATTATTTTCATAAGAAATTCGTATACGAGGATGCCGAGGGCAACTTTCTGGAGGACAACGACGAAAGGGCGATATTTTTTGCCAGAGGCATATTGGAAACAGTAAAGAAACTCCGCTGGAAACCTGACATAGTACACTGCTCCGGCTGGATATCGCACCTGGTACCGCTGTACCTGAAAAAAGCATACAAGAACGACCCTATATTCTCCAACGCCAAAGCGGTAGTCTCTCTGTATGACGAATATCTTGACTGCCGGTTCGACCCGGACATGAAAAGCAAGATACCCGTCACCGGCATCAAGGCAAAAGATATCGAAGTGATGAAGGAAGCCACTGGCATAAATCTTGCAAAACTTGCCGTTCAATACGCCGACGCTGTCATTCTGGGTTCGGAAGACACAAGACAGGAGCTGACGGACTTCATCAGCAAAAAGGGAGTTCCGACACTCGCATACTGTCCCATCGACCATCCAGACAGCACCTATATACAAAAGTACAATGAATTTTACGACAAATTACTGGAAGAAGATGACCAATAGCCCCAACTCTGTCATTCTTTGCCTCCTTTGCCTGCTGCTGCCCGTATCATGTGTTGAGAATGACAGGACTCTAGGAGACGGACTTCTGCCGGAAGAATCCATACTGCATCTGGGAATAAAGACTTTTGACCTGCCCATAACCAACAGGACAAGCGACTCAGTACAGGCGGTTAACGGACTGAGACTGCTGGTAGGCACCATGACTGATCCGGTGTTCGGGACAGTTACATCAAGCGGTGCGACCCATATAGTTCCATACTCTGATTCCACCGACTTCGGAGTCAACCCTGAACTCATCTCGGCATACCTCACTCTTTCCATAGATTCCACATACTACCTGGACAACGACCAGAAAGGCATACACCAGAGAATAAAGATCTACAGACTTCTGACGGACCTTGACAGTACACGTACAGGATTCTGCAATTCCCTCACGGCAGAGAACCACAGCCTGGAACCAGTTACGGTCAGCGATCCGGTCATCTACGGCACAGGTGAAATCCGAATAGAGCTGCGGAAAGATTTCGCACAGGAGCTGCTCGACACCACACCTGAGGAATTCGAGGATTTTTCCCTCTTCATCGACCGCATTCCCGGTCTGTACATACAGGCGGAGCCGTCACTCGGCACATCTGGAGGCAGGATGAACTACATCTCTATCGGAAACTCCACCATCAATCTCAAATACACGCTAAACGACCCTGAAAAAGGCATCAGCGGACTGGACACTACCGAATCATTTGCTTTCGGCTACTACAATTATCCGGTATACAATTTTTTCTCCACCGGTTCAGCTTCCCTCGCCAGTGACAGTCCCGGTGACTATCTCTATCTGGAAGGACTCTCCGGCATAAAACCGCACATAGCGGCCTCCGACCTCAAGTCGATGCTGGACCGATGGCTGCTTGAAGAGGGCCTGGAAGATCAGACCGTCATCATATCCAGAGCCGAGCTGATCTTCCCCTACGAGATGCCACAGGACTACGAACGCTTCAACACAGAGCACCCAGAATACATCTACGCCTTCACCAACACGCCCTGGGCTACGGACACACTGCGGTACTACAAACCCCTTCCAGAGATATACGACATCTCCAACATAGGATCCATCGACCGCTCACACCAGCAATACAGCATGGACATTACCAGTTACATTCAGCAGCTGACCGGTACTCCGTCCCAGGACATCACCGCTGCCCAGGATCTCTGGATAGCTCCTATGAAGTATAGGGTCAACCTTCTGGACGAGCGTATCTATGACCTGGACAACTACAATTACAACAAAATCATCCTCAACGGTCCGGCCGCCGAAAGAAGGCCTACGATGACAATTACCTACGGAGTACTGCAGTAACCGATTACTTTGCTTCACTGAAAGCCTTGAAGACAAGGCACGAATTGTGGCCTCCGAAACCGAAAGTGTTGTTCAGAGCCACTCTGATCTCCCTTCTCTGAGATTTGTTGAGAGTCAGATTGAGACGATAATCTATATCCGGATCCTCAAACTGAAAATTGATGGTCGGAGGCACTATCGAATCTCTGACCGCATGGATGCAGGCCAATGCCTCCACCGCACCCGCTGCTCCGAGCAGATGCCCGTGCATGGACTTTGTGGAGCTGATATTCAACTTATAAGCATGCTCACCGAAAAGACGCTTGACTGCCCGAAGTTCTGCGACATCCCCAAGCGGAGTGGAAGTTCCGTGAACATTGATATAATCCACATCTCCAGGCGACAACGATGCATCTTCCAACGCCAGACGCATGACTTTCATCGCACCCTCTCCTTCGGGATGCGGGGCCGTAATATGATAGGCGTCCGCACTTGTGCCGGCTCCAGCCACCTCCGCGTAAACCCGGGCTCCGCGCTTCAACGCGTGCTCCAGCTCCTCGAATACGAGAACTGCCGAACCTTCGCCCATAACAAAACCGTCACGGGTCGCATCAAACGGCCTGGATGCCGTCCTGTACTGCTCATTGTTGGTAGAAAGAGCTTTGGATGAGTCGAATCCACCTATCGACGGCTCGGATATAGGTGCCTCAGCTCCTCCTGTAAGTATAACATCGGCCTTGCCCAGACGTATCAGATTGAGAGCATCGCCCATAGCATGGGACGAAGAGGCACAGGCAGAAGTTGTGGTATAATTGGGCCCCGCAAAACCATACTTTATGGATATCAGACCGGGAGCCATGTCTGATATCATCTTGGTAATAAGAAATGGGCTAAAGCGTGGGATATTTCCTCCCGCACTATAGCCCATTATCTCTTCCGTAAGGCTCCGAATGCCTCCTATGCCGGAACCCAGTATTACACCTGTCCTATCCAGATCAAGCCGACTGAGATCCAGTCCGCTGTCCTTGACAGCCTGATCAGCGGCAACCATCGCAAACTGTGCAAAACGGTCGATACGCCTCAGTTCTCTGCGTTCAATACCGTACCGGGACGGATCAAAATCTTCAACCGTGCATGCAAACCTGGTCTTGAAAAGAGATGTGTCAAATGTCTTTATAAGTCTCGCTCCACTTATCCCGTTGTCCAGATTGGAAAAATACTCCCCAACTGAATTGCCCAAGGGATTTATGGTACCGAGTCCTGTGACAACAACCCTTCTCAGCCCCATGCACAAATTATTTAGTATGCTCCTCGATATAGTCGATAGCGTCGCCTACTGTCGATATCTTCTCGGCTGCGTCATCAGGAATCTCAATATTGAATTTCTTCTCGAATTCCATGATGAGCTCAACAGTGTCGAGAGAGTCAGCTCCTAAATCATTTGTAAAACTTGCTTCACGGGTTACCTCGCCCTCATCTACTCCGAGTTTGTTGACGATGATGGCTGTTACATCAGATACAATATCTGCCATGGTCTAAATTTTAGTTAATAATTAGTTAATAATAAAATTTGATGCAAACTAACAAATAATTTTCGGAATTTTAAAATTTTTATGGAACTTTGCAAGAATCCAATAATTAAATCCGATGGAGAAAAGCGTTCCCAATATCGTCATATTCGCCTCTGGCTCAGGCTCAAACGCCGAAAATATCATAAAGTGGGCACAGAATCGTAAAACCTACCGTGTCGCAGCCGTTCTCTGCAACCGCAAGGACGCTTTCGTACTTACCAGAGCCGAAAGGCTGGGAGTGCCGCACTATACTTTCACCGCTTCGGAATTCCGCAGCAACACCTTAGTATATAAAGGAGAGAGCCGGAAACTGACCGATGTCCTCCATGAGCTCGGAACCGACTTTATCATCCTGGCCGGATTCCTGCTGAAAGTCCCCGAATACCTCATCGCGGAATGGCCGGAACGGATACTCAACATCCATCCCGCCCTGCTGCCTTCATTCGGAGGCAAAGGCATGTACGGTGATCACGTACACCAGGCGGTCATCGCGGCCGGCGAGAAAGAGTCGGGCATAACTATTCACATAGTGGACAATCAGTACGATCACGGGAAGACCATTTACCAGGTCCGCTGCACCGTCACCCCGGAAGACACTCCGGAGACGCTATTCGCCAAAGTTCACGAACTCGAGCGTGCCTACCCTGAGGTTATTGAAGGATACATCTCACAACTCTGAAATCAGTTCTGATGCTGGAAAGTCTGAAAGAAAAGATACTGTCCGGACAGGAGATATGCCCGGAAGAAGCGTTATGGCTGGCTGAAAAGACGGAGCTGAGGCCGCTGCTTGATGCCGCACAGGAGATTACAGAGCAGTGCGCACCCAGGCGGTTCGACCTATGCTCGATCATCAATGCCAAGTCGGGCCGCTGCCCGGAGGACTGCAAGTGGTGCGCCCAGTCCGCCCGTTACCATACAGGTTCAGAAATCTACCCTCTGGTATCAGAGGAAGAATGCCTGCGCCACGCCCGGGTCAACGAAGCCTCCGGCATAGGCCGATTCTCACTGGTGACCAGCGGCCGCAGACTTTCCGACCGGGAAGTGGACGAGGTATGCGCCCGTGTACGCCATATCCGCACCAACAGCGGCATCCGTGTCTGCGCGTCCCTGGGACTGCTCTCCGAGGACAGCCTGCGCAAACTATACGAGGCCGGAGCGACCAGATACCACTGCAACCTGGAGACCGCTCCGTCCTATTTCCCCTTACTGTGCTCGACCCACACCCAGCAGCAGAAAATCGAAACTCTTGAAGCCGCCCGCCGCGTAGGAATGGATATCTGCTCCGGAGGCATCATCGGTATGGGCGAGACCATGGCGCAGAGGATTGAGCTGGCATTTACCCTTAAAGAGTTACAGGTACAGTCCATTCCCCTGAACATACTGTCGCCCATCCCCGGAACACCGCTGGAGCACACACCGCTCATCTCCGAGGAGGAGGTATTGCGAACGGTGGCCGTATTCCGGTTCATTCATCCGAGGGCATACCTGCGTTTCGCCGGAGGACGGGCCAGACTTTCCCGCCAGACGGTGCTGGAGGCCATGCGCACCGGCATCAACTCGGCCATCGCTGGAGACCTGCTGACCACCATAGGCTCAAAGGTGGCCGAGGACAAAGAACTGATAAAAACCGCCGGATATGAACTCTGAGAAGAATCCCAATTTCGACACATTTGACTGCGACCATCTGTGGCATCCCTATACCTCCACCATCAATCCCCTGCCCACCTATAAGGTGCGCAGCGCGCAGGGCTGCCGGATAACCCTTGAGGACGGCACGGAGCTTATCGAGGGCATGTCCTCATGGTGGTGTGCCGTACACGGTTACAACCATCCGGTGCTCAACGGGGCCGTCCGCCGGCAGCTGGACAGCATGGCCCACATCATGTTCGGAGGACTGACCCATGAGCCGGCCATAGAGCTGGGCAAGCTGCTGCTGAGCATCGCTCCGCCTTCGATGAGCCACATTTTCTACGCCGACAGCGGTTCAGTGGCCGTGGAAGTGGCCATGAAGATGGCCGTGCAGTACCAAGTAGCCGCCGGACATCCCGACAGGACCAATTTCGTAACCATACGCACCGGCTACCACGGCGACACATGGAACGCCATGTCGGTCTGCGACCCCGTCACCGGGATGCACTCCCTCTTCGGCTCAGCCCTGCCTGTGAGGTACTTCGCACCCTCGCCCCACAGCCGTTTCGACGGGGGCTGGGATCCGCACGACATAGATCCGCTGCGGGAGATCCTAGAGAAGGACGGAAAGGGCATAGCGGCCCTTATCCTCGAACCGATAGTGCAGGGAGCCGGGGGAATGCGGTTCTACCATCCCCAGTACCTGAGGGAGGCGGCCGCCCTCTGCCGGAAGCACGGGCTGCTGCTGATATTCGACGAGATAGCCACCGGATTCGGCCGCACCGGGAAGTTCTTCGCCTGGGAACATGCCGGGGTGGAGCCGGACATCATGTGCATCGGCAAGGCCCTCACCGGAGGCTACATGACTTTCTCGGCAGTGCTGGCCAATGACCTGGTGGCGGACACTATCTCCTCGCACGACCCGAGGGTCTTCATGCACGGACCCACCTTCATGGGCAATCCGCTGGCCTGCTCAGTCGCCATAGCATCCACCCGCCTGCTGCTCGAGAGCGGCTGGCAGGAGAAGGTGCGCAGGATAGAGGCGCAGCTGAGGGAAGAACTGGCTCCCACCCGCAGTATACCGTCGGTAGCGGACGTGAGGGTGCTCGGAGCCATAGGAGTACTCGAGATGAAGCAGCCGGTGGACATGGCGTGGATGCAGAGGCGTTTCGTAGAGGAAGGCATCTGGCTCAGACCTTTCGGAAGGCTGGTGTACACCATGCCGCCCTTCATCATTGATCCCGGAGAGTTGTCCGCGCTGACCTCCCGGATGCTGAAAATAGTAAAAGAAATACCGGCATGAGAGCCATATATGAGAAATATGCGGAGGAGCTGGATGCTCTGAAAGCCTCCGGCAATCTGCGGACGCTGTCGTCCGGCCTGCATGAGGGCCGCTGGATCCTCAGCGGAGGACAGCGGATGCTCAATCTGTCCTCCAACGACTATCTAGGGCTGGCCTCCGACACCGCTCTGATGAAGGAGTTCCGTGAATGGCTCAGGGACACCGGCAAACAGCTGCCGCTGTCTTCGTCCTCCTCCCGCCTGCTGACCGGCAATTTCGGGGTGTTCAGTGCCCTTGAGGATACTCTGGCCTCCCTTTATGGACGGGAAGACGCACTGGTGCTCAGCAGCGGCTATCACATGAACGCAGGCATCCTCCCAGCCCTGTGCGGCAAAGATACGCTCATCCTGGCCGACAAACTGGTACACGCCAGTCTCATCGACGGCATCCGCCTGAGCGGAGCCCGCTGCATACGCTACCGGCATCAGGATTACGGCCAGCTGGAAACTCTGATAGAAAAGGAGTACTCCGGCTGCGACAGGATAATCATAGTCACCGAAAGCATATTCAGCATGGACGGAGACACGGCCCCGCTGCAGCGTCTGACAGAGCTGAAACGCCGCCAGGACAAGATAATGCTCTATGTAGACGAGGCTCACGCTGTGGGTGTACGCGGAGAGCGCGGCCTGGGACTGGCCGAGGAGACCGGCTGCATCGGGGACATCGACCTGCTCTGCGGCACATTCGGCAAGGCCCTGGCCTCAGTAGGGGCATACGTGGTCTGCGACCGGGTGATCAAGGAATATCTGGTCAACCGGATGCGCACCCTTATCTTCACCACCGCACTGCCTCCGCTCAACATGGCCTGGACTCTGTTCGTCATGGAACGGCTCTCCGGCTTCAAGGGACAGCGTGAAAGGCTGCAACGGCACTCGGCACAATTCAGACAGGCCCTACAGGCAAAAGGATTCGGGACTCCTTCCGAAAGCCATATAGTGCCGTTTATCGTAGGCCAGGCGGCAGATGCCGTCCTCAAAGCCGAGGATATGCGGCGCAAGGGCTTCTACGTCCTGCCCATAAGGCCGCCGACTGTGCCCGAAGGCACTTCCCGACTGCGTTTTTCCCTTACAGCCGGCCTCACGGACGAGGATATGGACCGACTCTGCGACAGTATATGAGACACACCTTTCTAAGACATCACTCAGGCAGTTCCGAGCTGCTGCTGTTCTTCTCCGGCTGGGGAAGCGAGCCCGGCATGTTCATCTCCGGCTCAGACACGGGCCCGGGCAGGGACATACTGATGCTGTGGGACTACCGGGACATGACTCTGGACCCGGACCTACTGCACGGATACGGCAGGATAAGTCTGCTGGCCTGGTCCATGGGTGTGTGGGCTGCCGGAAAGGCGCTGGGCGAAGCCGGTATGGTAAACGGTCCGAGGCTGGCCGTAAACGGCACACCCTTTCCCATAGATGACGGCAGAGGCATCCCTACTGCCATCTTTGACGGCACCCTCAACGGCCTTTCCGAGCGGACTCTGGCCAAATTCCGCCGGAGGATGTGCGGCTCGTCCGAGACTCTTGAAAGTCTGCTCGCCTGCGGTCTCAACCGAAGTGAGGAGGAGCTGCGCGACGAGCTTGCCGCCATAGGCGACAGAGCCAGGAACACTGTTTCAAGTCCTTTAAGATGGGACAAGGCTGTCGTAGGAGACCGGGACATGATATTCCCTCCCGCCGGTCAGCACCAAGCCTGGGAAGAATTGAACGTACCGATAACAGACACAGATGCAGCACACTACGATGCCGTCCTGTTCAGGCGGCTGCTGTATGAGGATGAGCTATGGACAAGACCCTGATACGCCGCCGCTTTGCCCGTTCGGTGCGCAGCTATGCCGAATATGCCCGGGCCCAGCAGATGATAGCCGGGCGGATGCGCGCCATGCTCCGCCCACTGCTGCCCGACCGGCCGGCCGACGTACTGGAGATCGGCTGCGGCACCGGCACATTTACCCGCCTATTCATACAGCATTTCCACCCTGTACGGATGACCCTCAACGACATCTGCCCCGAAGTCCGCGAAGCCCTGACAGATATCCTATTCTCCGACAGCACTGTCCGATTTGTCTGTGGAGACGCCGAGCACTGTGACCTGCCAGGGGGACAGAGCCTCATCGTCTCGTGTTCCGTAATGCAATGGTTCGAAGATCCCGAACGGTTCATCAGACGCTGCCATGACCTGCTCACCCCGGGCGGCATACTGGCCTTGAGCACCTTCGGTCCCGACAACCTCCACGAGGTAAAAGACATCACAGGCAGCGGACTCGAATACCCGTCAGTGCATCAGCTCGGACGGATGCTCTCCGATGCCGGACTTGAGACGCTGCTGCTGCATGATGAGCGCATAGTGCTGAATTTCTCCTCCGCAACCGACATCCTGCGCCATCTGAAACACACAGGAGTCACAGGCATTGTACGCACACACTGGACCCCGGGACGGCTGGCTGACTTCTCCACAGAATACTCCTCCAGATACGGAGCCGGTGACGGAAGCGTGCCGCTCACCTATCACCCTGTTTACATAATTGCAAAAAAAAGACTGAAGCCATGACTGACAACGTATATTTCGTAAGCGGAATCGACACCGACATCGGGAAAAGCTACACCACAGGATTCATCGCCCGCACCTGGAACTCTGAGGGCAGGCGCACCATCACCCAGAAACTCATTCAGACAGGTAATACAGGCATGTCTGAGGACATTGAGCTGCACCGCAGGATCATGGGATGCGGCCTGCTGCCCGAGGACCGCGAGGGGCTGACCATGCCCGAGATATTCTCGTACCCGTGCTCGCCTCACCTTGCTGCCGAGATAGACGGAAGACCGATAGATCTGGCCGGAATAGAAAGGGCCACTGTGGAGCTCAGCCGCCGGTACGACGCAGTGCTGCTCGAAGGGGCCGGCGGCCTGATGGTGCCCCTGACCAGACAGCTGCTGACTATCGACTACATCGCCCGGAAAGGATATCCGCTAATCTACGTGACATCGGGCCGCCTGGGAAGCATCAGCCATTTCCTTCTGGGACTCGAGGCCGTCCGTGCCCGCCGCATCCGTCTGCACACCGTCGCATACAACCTCTTTCCCCGCGAGGAGGACGACCGCATCAGCCGCGATACCGAGGGCTACATCCGCGATGTACTCGCCCGTGAATGGCCGGACACTCAGTTTGTCACTGTTCCGGTGCTGGAATAATGTCCTCCAGGAAACCGGAGACATCGTACCTTATCAGAAGTTCCTGACCTGATATCAGGACGTAGAGGCATCCGCCGGGAATGTCCATATCGTAGAAAATGCCTCCTTTCGGCAGAGGTATTCCGGCAAGCGGTTCTCCCTCATAGCTGAACAGGCGGACGTATTGCTTGACCTCGGGTTCCCGGAACCAATGCAGGACAGAGATAAAGTCCGGGTAAGTCTTGGGGCGGAGAGCTAACCTGGCATCGCTGTCGTACTCCACGGACGAGATGTCGTCCACCCTGTCACCGTAGGTGCAGACTGTCCGGGCGTATGTCCCGTCTGCAGAGAAGATGTTCATGGTGTTCAGCGTCCGCTCCGCCTCGACGATCAGGCCGCGGCTGCTGTCATAGGCATAGCTTCCGTTTATGAGATTGAATCCGGGCACGCTGAACGACACCATGTTGCCTGAGCCGACAACGCTGCCGCTGCCGGATTCCGGTTCCGCCTTCACCGTTGCGCTGTTCAGCCTGTCCAGCGGAGGTGTCGTCCTCCTCTCCCCGTCAGAAGAAAGGATAAAGCGGTTTATAGAACTGCGGTCTGCACCGGCGTGTACTATCAGATACTCCTGTCCGTCAAGAGGAACTGCACTCAGCAACCACGGTGAATCCTGCAGGTCTAGACTTCTCGACGTCACCTCCGTCTGCCCGTTCTCCAGGGAGGCCGTCACATCCCATTCTATCAGATTTCCCGCATAATCCGTCCAGCAGGCCGTCAGATGACCGTCCTCCTTGTAGCTGAACTGCACACTGCTCACCCCATTGAAACTCACTATCTCGCCCGGGCCGCGTCCCATCCGCAGGAACTTCCCGTAGACCGTCCCACCGTCCAGACTGAGTACCGTCACCCGTCCGGCGTTGTCGTTATTGCTCACTATCAGCAGCGAGTCCTTTACCACGAAATCGCTCATCCCCAGCACCGGAAGAGCCAGCGTATCCCCCGGGGCCAGTTCCCAAGTCACCGGATACCCGTCCTCCACATACACCACGTCCGCGAACGCCAGCGAATTCTCCGGCACCTTCCGCCCGTCACCGCATCCCGTCACCATCAGCATCATGGCCGCCCCAGCCACCGTCATAAACAAACATTTGGGGAAATTTCCTGCTTTCATAATTATTCAGAACCCGTTACTACTGTCCTCAAAATTTACACAATTTTTGGAAAGGCAAATGCGGGATACGAAGTAATGGTATCCGCCTCCATACTGCGGCTTATTACAATACCGGTAATCCAGGGACAATCAGGTCACTTCCTTAAAGGGACGTTGAACCTGCTGCGGGGTGCTCCGGCAGGAGGTGCTCCCATAGCCCTGTCATCTATAAGATTGATTACTCCTGTCCATTCTCCGTCCCAGGTATGCCCCTTGTCATCCAGGAACTCGAAAGAGACTGTGTAAGATCCGTCACCATGATTGGTGATGATCAGATCTCCGGATGTGGCCGGAGCATACTGCGAGACATTGCCGTCACCCTCAAATCCTCCAAGATAATTGGTACCGGACAGAGAACCTCCATAGGACATACTGCCAGGCTGATATTCCCAAGGACCCAGATACGACTTCTCACATGCCTTATATACACCCGAAGGTATGCCTTCTGCGAAATCCAGATGCAGTGTATCGGCCACTATGTCCATAGTGAGACCTTCCTCTTCACCTATGATCTCCACTATCCAGTTTCCTCCTGTCAGGAAATAGTCTCCATAGAAATATGCATCAGCCTCCGCCCCGGCAAGATCCAAAGTATGATCATCTGTTAGCGTCGAATAAGGACCGGGTATCCCAATGATAGTAAGTGGTCCGGAGTAGGAACACTTGACAGAATATCCCTCCATGGTCACGAAGTCCAGCACAAGCTCATATCCGTTGGCAGCATCTCCTGTCACTTCCAGAGTTCCGCTGTCAAAAAGTCCGAGAAAATCATCACTGTTCTCATCATAATACTGTGCATATGATCCTGTAGGATAAGGATACTGCATCTCCTCGTTCAGAATTCCCTCTACAATGGTTCCCGGCTCTCCATTGTCCCTTGTCAGAGTATATGTGCCGTTCTCTATATTGCCATCCACGTCATAAGGCATGAATACGTCCAGGTATATTCTGGTTCCGTGCCATACCCCCATCTCCATATCCTGCATCTGCAGGCTTACCTCCATAACCTCATCGTCACCGCGCATGTATGATCCGGTAGCGGACACCGCAACGGTATTGATATCATGTTCTATCCTCTTCATGCCCGTATCTACCGGCTTATCTCCGACATACGGTGCATTTCCAGAATATGTCAGATAATGCATTTTCCCATCAGTATCTTCGAGTGAGGCCTCATATGTCCACTCATCACCGTTTTTTGTTATTGTCAGGGTTCCATCAACAAAGTAGTTATATATTGTCGTTTCGAAATCTACCGAATAACATCTTCTTGATTCCATGGAAAACGTCATGTCCTCTGTAGAACCGTACTCTCCAAGAGTGTATACACCTGCAGGCGGAGCGGGATTGCTCTCATCTTCAGGAGGAGTGGCAGTATAAATATCAAACACGTAATATATTCCTCCGGGAATAAAGAACTCCGCATCGTCAAAAGGCTTGGAGGATATCCACGCATAATAGTTATAATTAATGGAGAACTGCTGCGCATAGTACAGTCCGTCAAAATACTCGGCCTCAAGGATATAATCATATTCAACCGGTACTGCGGCATCCTGAACAACAGCGAACTCCGCCTCCGCCAGCACATCTCCTTCCTCGGAGACATAATTAACAGGCACGACTGCACTTCTGCTCTGCTCATCCTCATTCTGTCCAACACTGAATGCTATCTTGCCGAAAGTATCACAGTTGAAATCATACAACCAGTCCTCGGCCGGTTGTGCTACAATCTTTGCCGATTCCACAGGATTGACAATGTTGTAAGTGATGACAAACACTCCGCCATCAGATGACACTTGGAGATTTCCGTCAAATCCCAACTCAATGGAAGAAGGCTCGATCTCGATTTTCTGCTCCTGGTTGTCACATGAGACTGATCCTGCCAAAAAAAGGAAGACCGTCAAAAAAAGTAAATACACTCTTTTCATATCATTATTCAGCTTAGGGATAATTATTTCAAATACCGGAATAAAGAAAGTGCTCGAGACGGGAATCGAACCCGTACGGACATTGCTGTCCACAGGATTTTAAGTCCTGCGTGTCTACCTATTCCACCACTCGAGCCGCACAACAAAGAAGTGCAAAGTTAAAAACATTTTTGAATTATTCCTCCCTGATATCTACATAATTTGCAGGGCCGGCATAGGTGACATGATGTATCATGCCGTCCTCATCAGTCGCCAGTATGTCCATAAGCATATTGCCCTCCTCATCGTAGCCCAGGGTCATCGTACCGCTGTTGAAATAATACCAGTCTCCGAAAGCGTCACGGTAAGTGATATTGAAGGTATTCATCATATACGTAGTACCGTACTCATAAGTGCCTCCGACAGGTAAGAGAATATCCGGGTCAAGAGGCTCGGGACCGTATATCTCCACATCATAGCTGCAGCTTCCGCTCAGGTAATCATCGGGAGCATCAAATGTAATGTTGGACATATATGTGTAGTAAACATGAACATCTGTATATGTCTTCTTATTGCCCATATACTCGCCCATCATTTTCACCATGTCCCACTCATAATCAGGACCTTCTGACGCAGATGCAGACTGTGCGATCTCCGCTGTCGCGGATGTTTCCTGACCGGGACCGTAAACATACGTCAGAGTAATGGAGAAAGTCCTTCTCTCACCGTCGTTTGGCGCAACCCGAAATGAGATTTCAGAGTTTACCGTATCGCACACCACATCACTTACCCACCAGGCATCGGAGCAAGTCATGTACAGCTTGGCTCCGGGCACCGGCTCGGCTATGTAATACAATAACTTATACAAACCTCCTTCTGCCGGGACAGACATATCTACCATGATGACATCCGGAACAGGGCCGGTCCAGGGCTCATCCGGGTCATCAGGATCGTCAGGACCTGCCGGCACAGGAGACTGTACTGCCATAAACCCGCACTCTACAATGCTGCCCTCACCGTAAAAATAGGTCAATGTGATCTCAGCGCTCCTTTCAGCATCGGTCTCATTGGGTTCCACCGTAAAAGTCACAGTACTGTTGTCCGCCACCTTACACTCACCCAGCCATGTCTCGGACTCCGGGGCAGATACTTTCAGTTTTCCGTCAGCGGCTGGAGACTCCAGCGTATAGACGAAGCTGGTGTCACCGCCTTCCGGTGCCAATATAAAATCTCCCGTAAAACCCAGCCTGAGCTCAGGCACAGCCTCCGTCTCAGACTTCTCCTGGCAGCCGGCAAGAACAGCGGCTGCGGTCAATGTCAAAAAGAATAGAATCTTTCTCATATCATAGGCTACTTTAATGTTTTCTACAAGAATAATCAATTTCTCTGTTAACCGCGCTTGCGGTAGCTGAGGACGGCCCAGCCGATGATGACCACGAAGAAGGCCAGCAGGGGATAGACATACTGGAGGATGTCGCGGAAAGTGCTGCCCTTGAGGTATATCATGCTCATAATCTGAGCGAAATATGTAAACGGATCGAACATGGATATGACCCTGGCCCACTCGGGCATACTGCTGACAGGCGTGAAGATTCCGCTCATGAGGATGAACACGATGATGATGAAGAATATCATGAACATCGCCTGCTGCATGTTGCTGGAGTAGTTGGAAATGATGAGGCCCAGGCCCGAGATGCCGAATACAAACACCAGCGACAGGCCGTAGAGCAGCAGCACGCTGCCCTCGGGACGCAGGCCATAGAGCAGCCAGGCGACGAGCATCCCGACACTCAGCACGATGATGCCGATAATCCAGTACGGTATCAGCTTGCCCACGATGAAGGTAATCTTGGGCACGGGCGTGACGTTGATCTGCTCGATGGTGCCGGCCTCCTTCTCACCCACTATGTTCATCGCCGGCAGGAACCCCGTAATCAAGGCCACCACCAGCATCACAAGAGCCGGGATCATGGGTATCTTGTAGTCCATCGTCGGGTTGAACCAATAGTACGAGTCCACGTCAATCCCCCCGGCAGGAAGCACCGACACGGCACCGCGCTCCAGGTTGATTTCCTCGGCGAAGTCCAGCACTATCATGTCCAGATACGAAGTGCCCAGACTGGCCTTGGTGCCGTTTACGGCATTGGCCTCAATCAGCAGCGACCCCTCACCCTCAGACACCAGGGCCTGCCCGAATCCATACGGAACTTCCAGTATGATGTCTGCATCCCCGAACTCTATCTGTTCCAGCGCATCCTCCGAACGCATGAACACTCCCGTAATGTCAAAATACTCCGTCGAGGCTATCTTCTCGGTCAGCAGACGGGACTGGTCCGAGCGGTCGTTGTCCACCACGGCCACGTTGACGTTCTTGATCTCCATCGTAGTGGCCCAGGGGAAGACCAGCATGACCAGCACGGGCAGGGCCACGACGATGAAGAGTATGAACGGATTCCTCGCCAGCTGCTTGAACTCTTTTTCTATGAGATATTTTATAATCATAGCCTGTCCTTGAATTTAATAACGCTCAGGCCCGTGAACAGAGTCAGGAAGCCGCACAGTATCAGCACCGCGTCCAGACAGTAACGGATGCCCAGTCCCTGAATCATCATCATCTTTATGGCCTCTATATACCACTTGGCCGGCACCGTATAGGATATCCACTGCAATACTTTCGGCATACTCTCCACAGGGAACAGCATACCCGAGAGCAACATCGTCGGCAGCATCAGCACCATGCCGGAGATGAGTATCGCCACCTCCTGCTTGGACACCAGCGTCGATATCAGGATACCTATGGACAGCGACACCAGGATAAAGAGCAGCGACACGAATATCACCCACAGCAGGCTGCCTGTAATCGGCACCTTGATCAGAAATACCGACAGACAGAGCACCAGCAGCAGGATGAAGGCCGAGACCACGAAGTAGGGTATCGCCTTGGCCAGGATCACCGAGAACGGCTTGACCGGAGAGACCAGCAGCACCTCCATCGTGCCCCTCTCCTTCTCGCGCACTATCGACACCGACGTCATCATGGCGCATATGAGCATAAGGATCATGCCCATCACTCCGGGGACGAAGTTGAACGCGCTCTTCATCTGCGGATTGTACATCATCCTGGTCGAGGTACTGATGCGCACGGGTGTCACGGCACTGCCGTCAGCCCGGTTCAGAGCGGCCTCCTGAGCCAGCTCTTTCTGGAAAGACGAGACTATGCTGCTGACATAGAACACGGCCATCGAGCCGATATTGGTATTGGAGCCGTCCACTATGACCTGTACAGAGCCGTCTCCGTCATGCACCGCACGGTGGTAGAAGTTGTCCTCGAAGACCAGCGCGATATCGGCCGTATTGTCCTGAAACGCCTTGAGTATCCCGTCCTCCCCGTCCAGAGATGACGTTACGGTAAAATACTCACTGGCATCTATCTGCGTGATAATCCGGGCTGTGGCCGCATCCTTCGACGGATCGTAGACAGCCACCTTCACGTCCTTGATCTCGGTGGAGAGCGCAAAGCCGAAGAGCACTATCATCACCACAGGCATCACGAGCAGCACCATCAGAGTCCTCGTATCCCTGAGAATGTGGTTGAATTCCTTCCCCACAAACGACATGAACCGTTTAAAATCCCTCATCCGTCCCATAGCGTCACTCCTCCCTTCTCGCCCTTCCGGCGAGCATTCTGAATACCTCGTCCATACCGGTGGCTCCGTACTCCCGCTTCAGCGCGGCCGGAGAGTCCAGAGCCTCTATCCGCCCGTCCACCATTATAGACACGCGGTCGCAGTACTCGGCCTCGTCCATATAGTGCGTGGTCACGAACACCGTAATGCCTCTTTCGGCGGCATCGTAAATCATCTCCCAGAAACCGCGGCGGGTAGCGGGATCCACTCCTCCGGTCGGTTCATCCAGGAACACCACTTTCGGCTCGTGGAATATCGCTACCGAGAACGCCAGCTTCTGCTTCCAGCCCAAAGGCAGGTCGCGCACCATCCTGTCCCGCTGTTCCATGAGGCCCAGTCTCTGCAGCAGCTCGTCCGTCTTCCTGGCGATGACCCCGTCACTGAGTCCGTATATACCTCCGAAAAGCCTTATATTTTCCCACACTTTAAGATCCTCGTACAGCGAGAATTTCTGGCTCATATAGCCGATGACCTTCTTGAGCCGCTTCACGTCCCTGCCGCGGTGCAGGTCATAGCCGGCCACCACCGCACGCCCCGACGTGGGCTTGCTCAGTCCGCACAGAATCTTCATGGCAGTGGTCTTGCCCGCACCGTTGGCCCCCAGAAATCCGAAGATCTCACCCTCCTTGACCGAGAACGAGATATGGTCCACCGCCGTAAAGTCCCCGAAGCACTTGGTCAGCCCCTCGGTACGGATGACCTCGCCCTCCCTGAGAAAATGGTCCTCCTCCATTCCCAGAAGCTCACGGATGTATTTTCTTGTCTCCTCACCTCTTCTCATGACCTCTCCTCCAAAGTATCCAGATACATGAAACAATCCTCCACACCGGGCTTGATGTGCCTGATGGTCAAGCCAGTGTGCCCCTTAGCATACAGGGCCGTATGGAGGAGGTCTATCTGAGCCTCCTCCGACAGGCCACTCTCCCTCAGCACCACATGATGGGTGTCTCCGAAGGCAAAGCAGCTGAAAACCTGCGGAATCTGCCGTATATCCCGCAGGAGGGACGGCATGTGCGGACCGTCCACAGCCAGAAGCGGAAGTGTGAATTTCGAGATAATCCCCGCCGGAGTATCAGTGTCCAGGAAACGGCCGTGCTCTATCAGGGCGATACGGTCGCACAGGGTCGCCTCGTCCATATAAGGAGTGGATACCACTATCGAGAGTCCCTGCTGCTTCAGTCGGGTCAGCATCGTCCAGAACTCCTTGCGGGACACCGGGTCCACACCGGTGGTCGGCTCATCAAGGAACAGCACCTCCGGCTTGTGGATCAAGGCACAGGACAGGGCCAGCTTCTGCTTCATTCCTCCTGAGAGGGCTCCTGCCTTACGCTTCCTGAACGGCTCCAGATAAGAATAGATGTCCTTTACCAGATCGTAGTTCTCCTCCAGGGTAGTGCCGAAAAGCGTGGCGAAGAAACGGATGTTCTCCTCTACGCTAAGGTCCTGATAGAGTGAGAAACGGCCGGGCATATAGCCCACACGGCGGCGTATCTCATGATAGTCCCGCACCACATCCTGCCCGAGTACCCTCGCGCTTCCTCCGTCCGGGAGAATCAGGGTGGTCAGTATGCGGAATATCGAAGTCTTGCCCGCACCGTCAGGTCCGATGATGCCGAATATCTCCCCTGCGTCCACACGGAACGACACCCCGCGGAGAGCCTCGTTGCTTCCGTACCGCTTGATGAGATTATCGGCCTCGACACTATACATGACCGGTCCGGTTAGAACTTAATATCTCCGTACATGCCCGTCTTGACGTATCCGTCATTGACGAACGAGACTTTTATGGCGTAGACCAGATTGGCCCGCTCGTCCCTGGTCTGGATGGTCTTCGGAGTGAATTCGGACTGGTCGGATATCCAGGACACAGTCCCCTCGTACTCCCTGACGCCCTTCTCGCCGGAATCGGCGAAGACCCTGACTTTCTGACCCAGCCGCACCTGTGTGAGCTGCGAGGCGGTAATATAGGCCCTCAGGTACATGGATCTCAGATCAGCCACCTTGAAAAGAGGCTTGCCCGCAGCCGTCAGCTCTCCGGCCTCGGCATACTTGACCAGCACGGTACCGTCTATGGGAGAGGCTATCCGGCAGCGCCTGAGAGACTCGTCCACCTGGGCAATCTGTGCCCTGTAGGAAGCGGCCTCAGCCTCGGCCACAGCATTGTTCTGGGCGATATCGGCCTCCGTAGCCGCCAGTTGAGTCTCAAGCAGCCTGATGGACGAGTTGATGTCGTCGAGCTGCTTGGTGTTGGCGGCGTCGGCCTCGATAAGATTGCTCACGCGCCCGGCTTCCTTCCTGTTCACCTCTATCTGCTCCTTGATGTAGGCCGTCTGGGTGGCGGCATCACGCTTCCGGCTCAGGGCCGCATCGACTCCGGCCTCAAGCTGCCGCTTCTGCAGGTAAAGCTGCACGGTATCCACCAGACCGCAGACCTGACCGGCCGCAAGCATTCCGCCCTCATAGACCTCCAGCGACATGATGCGTCCCGACGCCTCCGCCGACACCGTCACTTCCGTAGCCTCGAATGTTCCCGAGGCGTCATTGCCCCCTTCCGCATCCTTGCACGATGCCGTAAGTCCCAGTGCCAGAGCCGACACCGGTACGATATATATCCATTTGCACATTGTTCTCATATTCATTGTATTTAACTGTTTTTTATAGTCTTAAGCTCATATATGGCCTTCATCATCTCCACCTGGTGCATGATCAGCTGCCTGCGGGCCATGTTCTCCTTATTAATCTCGGAGACCAGATCCGAGGCATTCTTGGTACCGTTCTCCACGGCCGCCTCGGTGGACTTGCGGATATTCTCCCGCAGCTCCACTATCCTCTCGTCATCCTCCACTGTCTTGAAATAACGCCGTATCTCGGCCACCTGCTCCTGCACCTGAAGATTGGTGTTGAACAGGAAGGTCTCGCGCACCGTATTGACCTGCTCCTTGGAGTAACCCACTATCTTCTTGCCGTAACCCAGGCTGTACAGCTTGCTGATATTCCACACCATACGGATACCGCCGATGGCAAAGGGCTGGAAACTGTTGTCCATCATATTGAGTCCGGGCCGTCCGTAACCGCCTCTGACAAACAGGCTGAACTGAGGCAGGCCTCCCGCCGTCCAGTAGTCCAGCTGGGTGTCTATCTCCAGCTCCTGAGCCCTGTACAGCTCCAGCTCCGGCCTGCGTATCTCGGCATCTATCAAAGCCGCCAGCATAGCCTCCATGTCCATCCCCTCCGGCACCGGCATCACCAGCTGCCGGCTGTCGTCTATCCTGACTCCCGTCATCAGGGTCAGAACCCTCAGATAGGCCTCCAGCATGGATGCCAGGCTCTCCCGGTTCTGCTCCTGGGTGATGCGCTCGACCTCTATCAGGTCCAGGTCGGAGAGATTGGCCACACCGTTGGCGATGCAGCTCTCTATGCGCTTATGCTCCCTCTGCAGCTCCTCCATCATGATATCCACCTGCCGGATCTGCTGGTCCAGGTACAATATGCCGAAATACAGGTCGTTGACCTTCTCCCGCAGCGAATACATGTTGATCTCCTGCTCGGCCATGTCCACATCGGCCTTAGCCCTGATGTTGGCCCGGTTGGCCGCTATCATGCCTCCGTCCCAGAGCACCTGCGAGAGTTCGATGACAGCCGCATACTGGTCCTTGCTGAAAGTAGGCATGTCTATACCGTAGGGACTCAGGTCAAACGGAAACTGCAGCACGTCAGTCTGCCAGGATGCGGATCCCTGCAGGGATATCTGGGGGAAATAATTCATATAGGCGTTCTTCAGGGTAAACTCCTCCGTCAAGTCCAGCAGACCGTACCGCCTGACCAGAGGATAATTCTCCTCCACCAGAGCGTAGCATCTCTCTATAGTGTAGACAGAGTCTCCGTCCACCGCAGCTCCCCGCAGAGTATCGGACACGGCTGCATCCTGAACTTCCGCATACTGCTGCGTCTGCGGAGAGACCCGGTACTGTGCGGACACCGGCAACGTACCTGCCGCCAGCACCGCCGCCGACAAAGCGGTCATCACATACTTTCCGATATAAGCCTTCATGGTCTCAGTCCTCCTATCAGGGTTTTAAGTATCTCCTGCCTGCGCTGCTCTATGAACTCATCCCTGTTGGCATCAGTGACAAAGCCCATCTCCTCCAGAAAAGGCAGGACTATGAAAAATGTCACCACAAGGGAAAACATGTTCAGGGTGATGTCCATCGTCCCGACAGGACGGATACGGCCGCCTTCCACCTCGGCGGCAATCATCGTTTCCAGACGGGAGGTCGCCTCCGCGCAGAGACTGACTATATTGTCCTTGAGGCTGAACCGCTGATCCGGATTGATGATGAACTCGCTCAGGAACACAAAGGGCAGCCTCCGGTTGGCGGCCATCAGGTCAAACAGTCTGGAAGTCCTGACCGCGACGATCTCCTCGAACGGAAGATTCTCGTCCTCCTTCCGGACTATGCAGTCGATGAAAAGATGGAACTTGCCCTCGAAGATCTTCGAGAAGAGGTTCTCCTTCGTCCTGAAATAATAATGTACCAGCGCCTGGGTGCAGCCGGCCTCACGGGCAATCTCCGTCATGCTGGTCAGATTGTACCCCTTGTTGAGAAACAGTCTCTCCGCACACGCGAGTATCCGCTCCTCCATGCTGCCGTCACCGCCGGCCTTGTCTTCCTTTTCTTTCATCGCGTATTTAATAAGCAGTTAAATATCATATTAAATGCAAATATAATACCATTTCCGTTTCCTAAGGGAATTTTTAGTACTTTTGCCGCCCGTTTTTCAAAAAAGGACACAATATGACTCTACAGGAATATATACCTTTTTATAAAAGGAATCTGAAAGTGGCGTTTCCAGTGATGATCACCCAGGCCGGACAGGTGCTGGTGCAGCTGGCGGACAACATCATGGTGGGGCATCTGGGAGCGGCCGAGCTGGCCGGAGTCTCCTTCGCCAACGCCATCATCATGATCGGGCTGGTCTTCACCATAGGCTTCACTCAGGGTGTGACCCCGGTGATAGGACAGCACTTCGGAAAGGGAGACGGACGGGCCGTAGCCTCGGCTCTCTGCAATTCCGCCGTACTCAACACCGTAATGGCAGTCGTACTTACCGGCATCATGCTGACAGTGGGAGCCTTCATGGACCGCATGGGCCAGGACCCGGAGGTGCTCGCCCACGCCAAGGACTACTACTTCATCATCGTGGCCGGATTCATCCCGATGATCGCCTTCTTCAACGTCCGCTTCTTCTCCGAGGGCATCGGCAACACCCGCAACGAGATGTGGATCACCATAGGCACCAATCTGATCAACATCTTCCTCAACTGGGTGCTCATATACGGCAACCTCGGAGCACCTAGGCTCGGAGTGGCCGGCGCGGCCTGGGCCACACTCATCTCCAGAGTACTGGGAGCCATAGCCTTTCTCTTCATCCTGTTCAGAGTGGAGGAATACCGTAAATTCGTCCGCCTCACCCCGCGCAGACCCATACATCTGTCGGAGATATACCGCCAGCTGAAGATGTCCATCCCGGTATCCCTGCAGAACCTGCTGGAAGTAACCGCTTTCAGTTTCGCGGCCATCATGGTGGGCTGGATGGGGAAATACGAACTGGCCGCTCATCAGATTGCTCAGAACCTCAGTTCGCTGTCATTCATGATCACCACAGGCATCGGCTCGGCGGCCACCATCCGCGTATCGCACCAGTTCGGGGCGGGACGCCGCAGGGACGCGTTCCACGCCGGCGTGGCCGCAGTCCACATGGCCATGGCGATAATGGTGTTTTTCGGCATCCTGTTCATATCCCTGCACCGGCTCATACCGTATATGTACACCGATGACACCGCCGTAATCCCGATAGCGGGGAAACTGATCATCATACTGGCCCTCTACCAGATCTTCGATGCCATACAGCTGGCCAGCCGGTCCTCACTGCTGGGACTCAAGGACATCAACATACCGACCGTATTCTCGGCCATATCCTATTACGCAATCTGCCTGCCCTGCGCCTATCTGCTCGGGTTCACCTTCGGTCTGGGTCCTGAGGGAGTCTGGATCGGGCTGCTGCTCGGTCTCGCGGCTGCGGCCCTGATGTTCTGCACCAGGTTCGTCCGCATCAGCAAAAGATATATCGCTACAGAGTAAAGTCCCTCCAGGCCTCTCCGTCCCATTCGGACGAGTAGACCTCGGGCTCCTGAGTCCTGCCGTAAAGTTCCTCCGATACGCGCTCTACATTGGCGGATATATAATCAAACAGCTCTCCATAGGATATCCCGGGGTGGTCCTGCAGGGCCTTTAAAAGAAAATACGTAAACAGTCCGTGACGCTTCTGAGGATAGGGATAGGCCCCCTCGTCGGCTCCGGCCGCATAGAATGTCACCATCCTCTCCTCCGGCCGAAGCACAGAGACATCCACTGCGGCAGGTTCAAAGACATCAAAGTGCATCCCGTTTCTACCTATTCTGCCATATGAGGCATCGAGCAGAAAAAGCGCATTGTCTGCAGAGGTATTAAGTATTCCGGAGTACATGGTATTGAGGCTCAAGCCACCCTGGACACCTCCGGCCGTGTAGTCCACAGGCAGCATGTACACTTCTCCTACCCCCCTCTCCTCAGCACACTGTCCGGAATAATATACAATAATCCGGGTATCCACGTTGAACATCCGGGAAACTTTATCCATCCAGGCCTCCACTGACCGCATATCTTCCGATGTGGCATCGAATACTGCTTTTATATTGTTCTCGGGAACTCCAAGCCTTCTTACACAATAATCGTAGAATATCCGTCCATCGTTGACGGCATAAGGAACTGTCTCTCCAGAGCGGTAATGCTCATTGGCTATAATCAACGCATAGGACTCGACATTACTGCCGGGCTGGCCGGGAATGCCGTAGTCTGTATCTACATCCGAAGAATCCCCGGAACACGCAAGCATCTTACGGTAGATCTTGCCAGGCAGGGTGAAATCCACATCTGCTATATCATAATCCAGCAACAGGCCGTGTTTCTGATTATATGTCGGAGCCGTCCACTCATATGACTTCCGGTCAGGCAATACAAAGACAGCCTGCGCTATGAAAGCACGGTCACGGTACACATAATACCGGAACTCATGGACCGCCTTCTTCCAGCCCTTCCTCACTGCCGCCGTGTCCCGGACCGGCACCGGCAGGTCTATTTTATATCTTCTTGAGCCGCTGCGCACACTCACATCAAACGTCTGTGTCCGTACGTCATAGCGTCCCAGCATGCATTCCGGGTCTTCCATACGGTTTGCTGCCAGATACTCCGCTTCAGAGCGCATCTCCAGTCCTTCCAGTCTGGCCATAAACGTATCCTCATTGACCCTGGCTTCCCAGTCCGGCACAGACTCGCCGACCATAAGCCTCTGCCACTGATTCATCCTGTTCATCACTTTGTCCTTAGCATATATTGAGAACGGGATACCTCTTATCCAGTTCAGTGCCCGGTCCTTCGTAGCATACCAGTTGCCGTTGCGGAACACGAAACCGGAAGAATCAGCTCTTGTCACCGCAGCAAAACCGTCCTGTCCGAAACTACCGGCCATATCATAGACACAAGGCACCAGCTCCTGCCCGTCGGTATCGATATACCCCCACTTCTGCCCACGCCGCACAAGCGCATAGCCATTGACGAACTTTTTGACCTCATCGTACTTGTATGACACCAATGTATCTCCTCTGCCGTCTATGAATCCCCACTTGCTGCCGGACATGACAGCGGCATAGCCCTCCGAGAACTGTTCCGCAAGATCAAAACGGCACGGGATCACGATCATGCCGGAAGTATCGATATAGCCCCACTTCAATGTCAGAGACAGAGATCCGAACACACCGCCCTCTCCCAACACATTGCCGGCTCTCGAGAGCACTGGTGCATATCCTTCCGAGAAGCCCTTGACATCATCGAACTTACATTCTATAACCACATTGCCCAGACTGTCCGTGAAACCATAGCTTCCAAACCAGTCTCTGTATGGTTCCAAATTCTGCGCAAGACAACCGGCATATCCGGCAGCTGCCAGAAATAGAACGCAGCATATACGCGCAGTTGATCTTAATTTTTTCATATACCTACAAATATCCTTGCAAAGATAATCGCCTTTGGTTATCGCAAAGCCCGTGCCGCAAAAAATCTTTTTGCTCCCTGCAGTCGCACATCACGAAACCGGACCTCAAGCTCCCCTCACCGGGGGATTTGCTCCTTACAGTCGCACATCACGAAACCGGACCTCAAGCTCCCCTCACCGGGGGATTTGCTCCTTACAGTCGCACATCCCCACCCGCCTGGCGGCGGGCTTTGCAAAAGGGTACAAAAAAGCCGCCAGAGCAAGCTCTGCGGCCTCTTTGTACCCTTTTGCGGTGAGGGGGGGATTCGAACCCCCGGTACGGTAACCCGTACGGCAGTTTAGCAAACTGCTGGTTTAAGCCACTCACCCACCTCACCTTCGGCTTAACCGGACGGCAAAAATATAGTTTTTTTTTCAAAAACCAAAGAAATTATCGAACTATTCACAGAGCAATGCCCGTTTTGAAAGAAAATCATAAAACGACTGACGGTACGTGTCGGATACCGGAAGACGCGCCTGACCATACACCACGCGCCCTTTTTCTATATATGACATCCTGGACGGCTGGATGATGAACGAACGGTGGATACGCACGAAGCGGCCAGACGGCAACTCGTCCTCCAGCGTCTTAAGATTCATCAATGACAGGACAGGAGAGCCGTCCCCGGATACATGTATTTTCACGTAGTCCTTCAGTCCCTCAATATAAAGAATATCATCAAAAGGAATTCTCACCAGTCTGTATTCCGTCTTGACAATTATAGAGTCAATATCCTTCGTTACGGACGGCCGAACCGCCCGGCTCATCGAGAACCATTTAAAAGCTTTGTCAGCCGCACTGAGAAAGTCCGGATAACTTATAGGCTTCACCAGATAATCCAGGGCATTGACCCGAAAACCCTCCACTGCATATGCGCTGAAAGCAGTTGTAAAGACTACTCTTGTCCGCTCCGGCAACATCCTGGCCAGATCCATCCCGCTCAACCCAGGCATCTGTATATCACAGAAAAGGAGGTCCACCGGATTATCGTGAATGGCCTCAAAAGCAGAAACTGCACTATAATAGGAGCCGCGATATTCCAGAAAAGGAGTTCTGCGCACATATGACTCCAGAAGTTCTGCTGCGAGAGGCTCATCGTCAACCACGATACATGTAAGGGCTGTGTCTGCGTTCATCTTCATATCCGTATACTCAGATAAGTTCTGTACTCTTCTTCCGTACTGCCGTATTCAAAACGGTAGCGGCCCGGATACAGCAGTTCAAGACGGCGTGACAGATTGGCAAGTCCAATACCTGATCCGCTGCGGTCCGAATCCTGAGACTTAGGGAAAAGGCTGTTGCGGGTCTCACACACCACCTCCCCCTGCCCGACGGACACCCTTATCCGCACATAGGACGGCCTGTCATTGCTGATACCGTGCTTGAAAGCATTCTCGATCAGTGTGATAAACAGCAACGGAGCCGTCATGATTCCCGATGGCTGAGGGAATGACACCTCTACTTTTACCTGAGACGGCACCCGCAGACGCATCAGATCCACATATTCCCGGAGAAAATGCACCTCCTCGTCCAGCGGCACCTGAGGACGGCCGGCATCATAAAGCACATAGCGCAGAAGATGACTCAGATCATGGACTGCCGTCTGGGCTCTGGATGTGTCAATCTGTATAAGAGAGTATATATTGTTCAGTGTATTGAATAGAAAATGTGGATTGATTTGGCTTCTAAGATTCTGCAGTTCCGCTTCAGACCGACTGTGCTCCAACTCCTTGCGAGCCGCCTCCGCCTTATACCATCCTCCCGTCATCTTAACCGCGACACTTGCTCCGATCACCAGAAAATACATAAGGGCATTGCGCATAAAGAATATCACCGCATCGACAAAGGGTCTCTCCCGAGGCGGGTGATGCATCTGCAGCGGCAGCACGAACTTGAACAGCAGGTGTACGACAATCATGACCACTGCGACCAGCAGTGCATTGACTGCTATAAAAGCAAGCAGACGGTGTCTCGTAAGAAAGCGTCCTATCATCAGATAATAGTTGACATAGAATACTATCATGAACGATAGAGGCACAACGAGAAATCTGACATACTCAGCCCCGGTCATCAAGGGCCTGTCAGGAGAAGTTCCGAACAGAGGCATGACTATAACCACGGTCCATACCAGGACGTGAATAAGCCAGCCGGCATATGTGGATTGGCGCGAGGTCATGACAGTGCAAATTTAAGAATTTCCGCCATTACTCGTACCTTATCGCGTCGATAGGATCCAGCCTGGCCGCCTTGCGGGCCGGATACCATCCGAAGAACACTCCGGTGACCGTACATACTGCAAACGAAAGCAGTACACTCCACGACTGTACGTATACAGGATATGAGGCCAGGATATTGACCAACAGGGCGGCCCCGACCCCGAGTACCACGCCTATAATGCCTCCTGTCACGCTGATCAGTATCGACTCTATAAGGAACTGAGCCATGATGTCGCGTCCCTTGGCTCCTATGGACATCCGCAGCCCGATCTCCCGCGTACGCTCAGTAACGGACACATACATAATATTCATAATACCTATGCCGCCCACCAGCAGTGATATACCAGCGACTGCAGCCAGAAGCACTGTCATCATGTCCGTCGTGGAGGTCATCATGGATGAGAGTTCCTGCTGAGAACGGATTGAGAAATCGTCCTCATCCGTATCCTTAAGCCTGTGATTGACTCTGATTACATCTGTTATCTCGTCTATGGCCCGGTCTGTATATTCCTCTGCCAAAGCAGAGCAGACGATCTCCTGAAGATGAGTTATGGCCAGGATGCGTTTCTGCACAGTGGTATACGGTGCTATGATAAGATCATCCTGATCCATTCCCATACTGTTGTAACCCTTACTTTCCAACACTCCGATGACACGCATGGGAATGGTTCCGAAGCGGATGACCTTTCCTATCGGATTCTGGCCGTCAGGAAAAAGTTCATCCGCCACTGATTTTCCCACCAGGCAGACCTTTGCCGCTGTCTGGATATCCCTATCCGAGAACAAATCCCCATTCTCCACCCGATAACGACGGATCTCAAGGTAGTCCCTGTTCACTCCATATATTGTAGTAGGAGTGTTATTGGCTCCATATACGGCCTGGCCTGAACTGTTCACGACGGGAGACACATAGGTCACAAAAACGGTCTGGCTCCTTATATCCTCCAGATCCTCCGTCTTGAGAGACTCCATGTCCTCTGAGCTGAGCCGGACACCGCCCCTGCGTTCTCCTCCAGGATGGATCATAATCATATTGGAGCCCATCTCACTGATCTGGGCCTGAATACTGCGTTTTGAGCCTTGTCCGACAGCCAGCATGGTGATGACTGCAGCCACTCCGATAATGATGCCGAGCATTGTCAGGAAACAACGGAAACGATTGTTTCCAAGGGCTTTCAATGCTATCTTGAAAAGATTGGTCAGATTCATGATTGTTCCTCCTCTGCGGGCAGCGAGGCAAGAGTGCCGGCGGCATCCATGATGTCTGCGTTCTTCACGTCCGATATCACATGACCGTCTCTCAAAGTGATATTACGGCTACTGTACCTGGCTATTTCAGGATTATGTGTTACAAATATTATAGTACGGCCCTGCGCATGAAGCTTTTGAAAGAGTACAATCACCTCAAGGCTCGTGCGGGTATCAAGATTACCGGTGGCCTCATCGGCCAGGATAACCGCCGGATCATTGACCAGTGCCCTTGCTATGGCCACTCTCTGCATCTGTCCTCCGGACATCTGATTGCTTTTGTGCAGAAGTCTGTCCCCCAGACCTACAGCCTCCAGTGCCGCAACAGCTTTCTGCCTGCGCTGCCGCGCCGAATACACCGGATTGTACATCAGCGGAAGTTCCACATTCTCCACAGCTGTAGTCTTCGGCAACAGGTTGTAGTTCTGGAACACAAAGCCTATCTTGCGGTTACGGAGAACTGCTCTCCGGTTCCGGTCCATGGTACGGACAGATACGCCATCAAGATAGTATTCTCCTGAAGTAGGCGTGTCAAGGCATCCCAGCATATTGAGCAGTGTGGACTTGCCGGAACCCGAAGATCCCATGACCGTCACAAACTCTCCAGCATGTATCGTGAACGACACACCTCTGAGAGCATGTACCGTCTCACTGCCGACAATAAAATCACGCCGTATGTCTTCCAGTCTGATAACTTCTTTCATGTCATGTCTTCTCTATATATTCTATCTTGGGGGACCCGGCATGAACGGGCTGCGCTCAATCTCCTGCGGCATGACTGCCGGCACGGACATCCTCAGGCCCAGCACGACTCTTTCCCCCTCCGTCAGACCGGAAACGATCTCCGTCACATCCCCGTCCGTAACTCCTACAGTCACCTCCACCGGACGGATATCCGTCCCGTCCATAATCCATACCGTCCTGCCCGCGGCTGCACCGGCCGGGACACCGGACATACTTAAACCAATCTTTGAAAGAACATCTTTGTCAGGCACAAACCGCAGGGCCTTGGACGGCACGGAACATACATTAAGCCTGTCTATTGTATATATGGTGACATTGGCCGTAAGACCAGGCTTTAGTTTCAATTCCGGATTAGCAGCTGTAATCACGACTTCATAAGTCACCACACTCGACTCTACAGTCGCCTCCAGACGGACCTGCTGCACCTCTCCGCTGAACACATCGTCAGGATATGCATCCACAGTAAACTCCACTCTCTGGCCTTCTTTCACATATCCTATATCAGCCTCATCCACATCCGCCACCACCTGCATATCGCGGAGGTCATTGGCTATAGTAAAAAGCGTAGGCGTCTCGAAACCGGCCGCCACTGTCTGGCCTTCTTCCACAGCCCTGCTGATCACCACTCCATCTATGGGAGATGTGATAGTGGCATAACCCAGATTGCGCCGCACTCCCACTATCGATGCCTGATTGAGTTCATACGCATTTTTGGCTGTCTCATACAGATACAATGCCTCATCATACTCCGCATCACTGACCAGTTCCTTATCATACAGCCGTTTGGTCCGGACATACTCTTTCTGACGGTACTCATACTCCGTCTTGCTGCTGGAGAGCTGAGCCTCGGCCTGCTCCAGTTCCGACTCCAGGGTGACCTTGTCCATCTCGGCAATCAGTTGCCCCGCCTTGACATGGTCGTTATAGTCCACATACAGCCGGTCGATAATTCCAGATACCTGTGTTCCTACTTCCACAAGCGTGACGGGCTCCACCGTCCCGGTGGCTGTTACGGAGTTATGTATGTCTGTTCTGCTGACTACCGCTGTCTCCACCCCTATTTCTCCGCTGCTGCCCGGGACTACCGACAGCCATACAGCCGCCAGCACAACCGCACACACTACTACTCCGGCAATTATTCCGTTTCTGACTTTTTTCTTCTTCATAATATATATGTTATCAATATTCTCCCATTACGCCCTTTCCCTGATAGATGTTGAGCAGTTCCACATTGAGCAACGTCATATATCTGGCCTGCAGTACTTCCTGACGCGCCACCGCAAGTTCGTTCTGAGCCGTGATAAGTTCTACAGTATTCTTGACTCCGACCGAGAACTGCCCGTAGGTCAGGTCATAGCTTTCCTGCGCATACTCCTGCTGCTTGAGGGCCGCTGCGTATCTTGCCTGATACGAGACAGCGTTGAGATAAGCCGACTCTACTTCCTGCAACAGCTGCTTCTCAATATTCAGCTGTTCAAGACGGCTGTTCTCAGCCTCCAGTCTGGCCTTATTGACAGCCGTACGCGTCTGTCTGTTGGAATATATCGGAATACTCAGAGACAGGCTTATGTTCTCATTGAAATTGTTCCAATACTGATTGCCCGTATTGTATCCAGGCGTAGACCCAGTCGCAGTACCCGCCCCCGTCGCAGTCATGAAGCCTGTTCCGACTCCTGCGGACAACGACAGAGAAGGAAAGAATCCTGACCGGGCCTGCCTGACCTCCAGATCAGCGGCCTCAACTGACAGCCTGCCGCGCTCAACCTCCGGCATTGCATTTAAAGCCGCCGCATACACATCTGCTTTTGAAGGCAATACCGACATCACCTGCTCATCACTCACCTCCGGTTCGACAAGATTCATCTCTTCCATGACATCCAGCTCCAGAAGCTGTTTCAATTCAAGTCTGTAATTGTCAAGAGCCGTCTGCGCCGAGACTACCTGATACTCATCACTCATCCATTGACTCTCAAGCTGGGCAAAATCGACCCTGCTTATGGAACCCGCCTTCCACATCTCCTCCGCCCTGTCGCGCTGGGTCCTGGACACATCCGCAGTACTTCTGGCCACCGACACTGACTCATCCGCATACAGGCACTGCATATAAGCCTGTACTATGGCCACTATTATATCATTGGCGGCTTCCTCCGCATACAGGAGATTCATCTCGCTCTGAACCTTACTCTGCTTTATTGCTGTAGCCAGGCTGCCTCCCTGGAACAGAGATATTCTGGCATTGACATTATATGTTCCCGTGTACATATTGTTGTCGGAGACATCTCCTGAAGGATAATTGGAAAGACTCTGAGACGTTGAGGCTGAAAGCGACGGCAGCACAGCCGCCCTGGCCTGCCTGACATCCTCCAGCCCGGACAGATAGTCATTGTGACTCTGCCGGAGCTGTATATTGTTTTCCATGGCATAGTCCACACATGCCTTAAGAGTCCACACCCTTGACGTATCCGTATCCTGAGCGGCCAGCGACACCGGAATAAAAGACAGCAACATCCACAGCAACATCTTCATCGTCTGCATATTTTTAATTTTGATACAAAATTACCGCAGTCGGTCATTCTCTTCAAAAACAATCGACAGATTCCAGAATTGTATCGACAGAAAGTTTTGAAGAAAAATAGAATGACAGATTTTGGACTTACTGATTCTTATTTGTATCTTTACTCTTTACATTTTACACATTTAATTCTCATTTTTAAATGAAAAGAATCCTGACCTTCTTACTATTTGCCGCAATGTCGGCATTCTTGACCATCAGTTGTGAGAAAGAACCTGCGGGCTCATCAACTGAGACACCTAAGATCTCAGTAAATCAAGAAGACACTGAACTTCCATCATCCGGAGGCCAGGCGGCTATCCGGTATCAGATTGACAATCCTGTAGAAAACGGTTCACTACAGGCAGGTTCCGCTGAAAACTGGATGGATGGTTTCTCTGTATCCGGCACACATATCACTTTCACTGTAGAGGCCAATGAAAGTGATGTGAGAAGATCCGGTATCATCACTCTATCCTATATTTATAATGAAGACATGACAACCCTTGATGTCAAGGTAACACAAGAGGCTATGCAGACTGAAGAGATTCCTGCAATCAACTTTGACAAGCTGTCACTTGACCTTGATGCCCAAGGCGGAATTGGAGAGCTTACATACTCTATTACAAACCCCGTAGACGGAGCTGAAGTGTCCGCCTCATCAGAAGAAAACTGGCTTTCACATTTCAACTGCGACACAGACAGGCTTATCACTTTCAATATAGAGCCCAACCGAAGTATTGACAGCCGGACAACAGTGATCACTGTCAATTACTCTTTCGGTGACAATAGTGTATCTGCGCAGATTACCGCCACCCAAGCAGGCTCAGAGGCTTATAACCACGACCTGCATTATATGTGGCTCACTTCTACGGACATTATTTCCGCCACAAACGGACATGAGTTCATGCTCAAACTTTCCGACATGGAAATAGACGAATTCGGAAACATAAACAATAGAAGCACAGGTTACCAATTTGATCTGTTCTCTTCTGAACCGTCACATAAAGATGCGCCAGAAGCAGGCACATATAAATTGGACACTTACGGCACGGCTGATCCGATGACCATAAGTTCATATACTTCTTTTGCATTGATCTCAGGAAAGAGCCTTACTTTCACTGATGGATACATCACAATAAGCTATGGTGAAGGGACTATCAGCATAACCGGCGCCTTGACTGATCAGAACGGCATTATGCATAACATAAGCCACACTGGACCTTTCGAAAACAATGATGAGCCTGAAGGAGACTCATGTCTGACTGGAGATTACATCCTTGACCTCTCCAACGCCACTGTAACTTACGAATATCTGGACTATATCATACCAGGATGGTGCTTCACTATCAAGCCTGACAGCGGTGAAGGAGACGGAGCATATATAGAATTATATGCTGCTTTGAACAATCCAAACGACGTACTTCCTACAGGCACTTTCTACGGTTCTCTGAATGCTTCCATGGAAGGCGGATTTTATCCCGGCTCTACTGTCAACGGTATGCCAAGAGGCACGCAGTATCATAAATACAAAGGAGGCGGCATCTCCGGAGAATCCGCTCCAGCCGTATCCGGTGCAATAACCATCTCAGACAACGGCGACGGCACACACAGATTCCAATTTGAGTTCATTGATGACAAAGGCTACACATGGTCCGGAGACTGGGCCGGAACAGTCTACGAAGAATATTGATCCTGAACATTTACACTGACAGGAGAAATGACAATAACAACTCATGGACAGACACCCTTGATCTGATTGACAGCGTCAGGGCATGATGGAGATCTGGTCGGTGCGGAAGCGGTCATACTCCTCCTCGGAGAATACATAGGGCCAGGTCATGATGCGCATCGGCACAGGCCGGGCGTCCTCGTGATAGGCCGGCTGCACATGCTCGTAAGGATTGAGGATGAAGCCGTTGCGCTCATAGAAAAGCCTACGCCTGAGAGTCATCCCGTCATCCTCGCACGGAGGCTCTATCTCCAGTATCATCGGGATGTCCATGCTCTTGATATAGTCCAGTATGGCCGTACCGGTACCGCGTCCCCTGAGCGAGGGATTGACCGCAAAATGCTCACCGTACAGGTATCCGCTGCCGAAATCCCAGAAGGTGAAGAATCCCGCCGGGCCGTCCTCTTCCCGCTGCTCGTAAAACACTATGAAATGGAATCTTGCATCGGACAGATATTCCGTCATCTCCGCAGTATCCCTGCGCTCCTCATACGGAAAACTCTCCTCATAGATTCTCACGCACTCCGCATACAGCCCGTCTTCGGGCGACACAATCCTTCTTGCATTGATCATTGCAGTATAGTCTTAAAAGGTTTATAGAATATTGACTTCGGGATGAAGGTCCACGCCGAAACGGCTGCGGACATCGGAGCGGACGGCTTCGGCCAGTGCCTGCACCTCCGCACCTTCGGCTCCTCCCAGATTGACCAGAACCAAAGCCTGCTTCCCGTATACCCCGGCCCTGCCGAGCGAACGGCCCTTCCAGCCGCATTGCTCTATCAGCCAGCCGGCTGAAAGCTTTACCGAACCCTCACCGTCATGCAATTCATAGAACGGCACAGCCGGCCACTGCCGCTGAAGTTCCTGCAGCCTCGCCCCGGACACCACCGGATTGGTGAAGAAACTGCCGGCACTGCCTATTACCGCAGGATCAGGCAACTTGGAACTGCGTACAGAGATCACGGCATCCCTCACATCCCGCAGAGAGATATCGGAACGGGCGGCCAGAGCATCCGCCAGGGCCTTGTAACCCAGATTGAAATGCGGCCGGAGTCCCAGTCTGAAAGTCACCGACAGCACCACGTATTTTTTATTGTCAGGCTGCTTGAAGATACTGCGGCGATAGCCGTATCCGCATTCCGCCGCCTCAAAGACTCTTATTTCCCCATTCCCGACATTCAATGTCTCCACCCTGAGTATCAAATCCTTCACCTCCGTCCCATAGGCTCCTATATTCTGTACCGCAGCGGCACCGATCTCACCGGGAATGGCAGATAGATTCTCCGCCCCGTACCAGCCGCGCTCCACACACATTGCCACGAAATCATCCCATACCACTCCGGAGCCGACCCGCACCACGGCCTGCTCACCGTCCTCATGAAGCGGTTCGACACCATTGATACATGAGTGCAGCACCGTCCCCGGCCAGTCTTTGGTAAACAGCAGATTGCTGCCCCCGCCGATATGCAGCCACGGAGACGGCAGACGGGAGGCCCTAAGCATCTCCGCAGCCTCCAGAAGCTCATTTTCAGAGCCGTATTCCACGAAAGCGGCGGTACGGGCATCTATCCCGAATGTATTGTGTCCCAGAAGGGAATAATCTTTTTCTATCCTCAGCATGATCAGTCAATCCTGGTGATACGGGCCCCGAGAGCGTTGAGACGGCCCTCTATGTTCTGATAACCGCGGTCTATCTGCTCTATGTTGTGAATGCGGCTGGTGCCGACCGCTCCCATCGCGGCGATGAGCATGGCGATACCGGCACGGATATCGGGGGAGGTCATCTCCCGGCCGCGCAGGTTCATCATACGGTTGTGTCCGACGACCACCGCCCTGTGCGGGTCGCAGAGGATAATCTGCGCACCCATGTCTATGAGCTTGTCCACGAAGAACAGACGGCTCTCGAACATCTTCTGGTGTATCAGCACGCAGCCCCTGCACTGGGTGGCCACCACCAGCATGACGCTCAGCAGGTCAGGGGTAAGGCCGGGCCACGGCGCGTCGGCAATGGTCATGATGGAGCCGTCCAGGAAAGTCTCGATGGCATATTCGTCCTGAGCCGGCACATAGATGTCGTCCCCCCTCTGCTCCAGGGCAATGCCCAGACGGCGGAAACTCTCCGGGATGATACCGAGATTGTCGTAGGAGACGTTCTTTATCGTAATCTCACTCTGGGTCATGGCGGCCATGCCGATAAAGCTGCCGACCTCTATCATGTCCGGAAGCACAGTGTGTTCGGTACCGTGCAGCTCGCTCACTCCTTCTATGGTCAGCAGGTTGGAGGCGATGCCGCTTATTCTGGCACCCATGCGCACCAGCATCCGGCAGAGCTGCTGAAGGTACGGCTCGCAGGCGGCGTTGTAGATAGTCGTGGTGCCCTCGGCCAGGACAGCGGCCATGATGATATTGGCCGTACCGGTCACGGATGCCTCGTCCAGCAGCATACGGGTACCGCGCAGACGGTCCGCCCTGAGTTCAAACGTAGCATTGTCCTTGTTGTAGGAAAATTCCGCACCGAGCTTCTTCAGGCCCTCGAAGTGAGTGTCAAGTCTCCGGCGGCCTATCTTGTCCCCGCCGGGCTTGGCGGTCAGCGCATAGCCGAAACGGGCCAGCATCGGGCCGGTCAGCATGATGGAGCCGCGCAGGGAGGCATTGCGCTTGAGGAACTCGGGAGTGCGGAGATAATCCATATCCACTGCCTCCGCACAGAAACTGTAGCATCCCTCTCCCAGCTTCTCCACCTTGACACCCATATCCTGCAGCAGGGCAATCAGGTTGTTGACATCCAGGATGTCGGGGATATTGCTGACTGTGACTTTCTCCCTGGTCAACAGCACCGCGCACAGTATCTGGAGCACCTCGTTCTTGGCTCCCTGCGGAAATATCTCACCTGAGAGTCTGTGACCGCCCTCTATGACAAAACAAGACATAACGCTATCGGATTATTATGGTTTCTTTCAACTGTTTGAGCCCGAGTCCGGGAAGCTCCTCCTCTATGTATCGTCCCGAACCGGTCTCGGGGATTATCTCGGAGACTATGGGAAGGTAGAACAGTCTGGCCTTCAGCTCCGGCGGCATACCTTTGAGCGACACCAGCCGCTGAGCGTCCTTCTCGGTGGTCAGCACCACCGCGGTAGGATGCCGGCGCATACTTGAAAGGACCCTTGACATATCGGACAAGGTGTACCTGTGATGGTCGGAGAAGCTGAGCACATCGTTGACCGTGTATTTCCAACCGACTTCACGACGCACAGTCCTGTCATCTGCTATACCGGAGAAGACTATCGCATTCTTGGAATACACATACCTCTGATCGCATCCGTCGGCAAAGACAGGTACCGGCGGGAGATACGCAGTCCGCGAGAAGAGCAGGGGAATACGGCCCGGAAGTCTCATACTTTCCCTCCACCTGTACCGCACTGTGTCAGTGACACCGCCCTCCACCTTGGTGACTATCACCATATCCGCCCTCTTGATCTGAGACGGCAGGTCCCTCAGACGGCCTAACGGCAACAGGGCATCCTTATGCAAGGGCCTGGTACTGCTGACCAGCAGGATGGAATAACCCGGCCTGACCCGCCTGTGCTGAAACGCATCGTCCAGAATCACCAGCTGGGGCCTTCTGTCCTCCGGCAGAGCCGCCAGAGTCTCTATCGCCCGGGTCCTGTCCGCATCCACCACTACCGTTACATCCGGGAATTTTTTCTTTATCTGCAGAGGCTCGTCTCCTACCTCCCTGTAAGTATCATCTACCGTCACTTCCCTGTACCCCTTGGTCTTGCGGCCATAACCCCTCGACACCACCGCCACCCTTCTGTCATCCCTGTACATGCGTACCAACAATTCCACCATAGGAGTCTTGCCCGTACCGCCCACAGTCACATTGCCCACACAGATGGACGGGAGCGGCGGAACATACGACTTGAACACCCCTCTGTCGTACAGGAGATTTCTCAATGCCAGTGTCAAAGTATAAGGAAAAAGCAGTATTCTGTCTAATTTCATAGTGCAAACCCCACAATATTTCGTCAAATATACTCATTTTTGAAAATAATGTGATAATTTTGCGCAACTAAAACCACCGATACTTAGATATGACTGTAATTATCAAAGAGGTACTGTCTCTTAAAGACCTTAAACGCTTTGTAAGATTTCCCCGTACACTATACAAGAATGACCCGCTTTATGTCCCGCCGTTGGATGTGGACGAGATGAACTCGCTCCGCAAGACCAATCCGGCCTTTGCCCACTGCGAGGGCCGCTACTGGCTGGCTTACAGGGACGGAGAGATAGTGGGGCGTATCGCCGGCATCATCAACCACAATGCCAACAATGACTGGAACGAGAAGAATATCCGTTTCGGATGGCTGGACATGATAGACGACATCGAGGTCACCGAGGCACTGGTGAACACTGTGGCTGAATGGGGCAAGGAGAGAGGTCTGGAGACCATGAACGGCCCCTGGGGCTTCTCCGACATGGACAAGGAGGGACTGCTCGTGGACGGCTTTGACAAGGAGCCGTCAATCACCACTCTTTACAACTTCCCTTACTATGGCGAGCATCTGGAAAGGCTCGGTTTCCGCAAGGAGGTGGACTGGATACAGCGCAGGATAGTGCTTCCGTCAGAGGTCCCCGCCAAGCTGGCCGAATACGACAAGATCATACGCGAGAAGTACGGAGTGTCCGTCATCGTACCCCGCAAGGCCAAGGATATAAAGCGCAGGGCCGAGGAGATCTTCGCGGTGCTCAACGACGCCTATGTCGTACTGCACGAGTTCACCCGCCTGACCGAGAAACAGGTCAAAATGTACATCGGCCAGTACATGCCCTTCATCAACAAGAATATGATCTGCGTAGTGGTGGACCGCAACGACCGCGTGGTGGGCTTCGCCATCACCATGCCCTCGCTCTCGGAGGGTTTCCGCAAGGCGGGCGGCAAGCTGTTCCCGTTCGGATTCTTCCATATCCTCAAGTCACTCAGGACATTCAACACAGTCGAGTGCTATCTTATCGGTGTCATCCCGGAGTACAAGCACAAAGGCATCAACGCGCTCATCTTCAACTATCTTCAGAACAACTACATCAAAATGGGCTTCAAGGATGTCGTATCCAATCCCCAGCTGGAGAACAACCTGGCAGTCCAGCGTCTGTTCGACTACTACGACAGCGAGCTCTACCAGCGCCGCCGCTGCTACATCCTGAACCTGAAGGACGGACGGCCAGGCACCGAGACAGCTGTCTTCGCCGCCGGATGCTTCTGGGGAGTACAGCACTATATGGACAAGGCTCCCGGAGTACTGCGCACCACCGTCGGATATATCGGAGGCCACAAGAAAAATCCTTCCTATGAGGATGTCAAATCCCACAAGACCGGACATTACGAGGCCATCCAGGTAGAGTTCGATCCGGAGCAGACCTCATACGAGGAACTTTGCAAGCTCTTCTTCGAGATACACGACCCGGCCCAGCTGGACGGTCAGGGCCCGGACATAGGCCCGCAGTACCTGAGCGGCATCTTCTACACCTCCGACCTGCAGAAACACACTGCGGAGGACGTGATGGCACTGCTGCGCCGCCGCGGCCATGAGGTCAACACATTCCTGGCTCCGGCAGCCGTCAAGGCAACGAAAGACACCCCCGTAGACCAGACATTCTGGCCAGCCGAGGACTATCACCAGCACTACTACGGGAAGAACGGCGGCATCCCCTACTGCCACTTCCGCACCCCTAAATTCGAGTAGACAGGAGGGAGTCGCAGAGGACGATGGCGGCGGCGCTCTCGATGACGGGAGGCACGCGCAGGGCGAAGCATGTGTCGTGACGGCCCTTTACAGTCAGAGTCTCCATGCGGCCCGTGGACAGATTGACTGTCATCTGAGGCCTGGCGATACTGGAAGTAGGCTTGACGGCCACTCTGAAGACTATGGGATTGCCGTTGGTGAGACCGCCGTTGATGCCGCCGGCCCCGTTGCGCGAGGTATGACCTGCCTCATCCACTATAGGGTCATTGTGCTGCGAACCGCGCATCCGGGCCGCCCCGAAGCCGTCCCCGAACTCTATGCCTCTGATGCCAGGAATGGAGAGCACCATCTGAGACAGCGCGGCTTCCATCGGACAGAAAAACGGCTCGCCCAGACCGGCCGGCACACCTGTGCAGACACATTCGATAACTCCGCCGACCGAATCCCCCTCCTCTGCCGCCTCAGTCAGGACTGCTTCCAGAACAGGGTCATCCAGACCATTGACAAGGTGTCCTCCCACTTCTATCAGACGGGCCGAGACCGTCACCGGCGCGATAATCTTCCTGGCCACCACACCGGCAGCCACCAGAGGCAGTGTCATCCGGCCCGAGAACATCCCGCCTCCCGATGTCAGGCTGTCCGCACCGTATCTGATCCGACGCACCCAGTCCGCGTGACCGGGGCGGGGCATATCCACAAACTGACGGTATGCCGACGGATCTATATTCTGATTACGGAAAACTATCTTCAATGTCGTGCCGGTGGTCACTCCCCCTTCCACTCCCCGGACTATCTCGGGCACATCCGTCTCCACGCGGGCCGTCGTACCTTTTCTGCCCGGACGGCGACGGGCGATATCCGCTGCGAGATCCTTCGGACTCAACGGCAGGCCTTCCGGCACTCCCTGAATCTCCACCGACATCAAAGGGCTGTGGGACTCCCCTGAAAGGACAATCCTGAAAGCATTTCCTATAAAATTACGCATGACTGACGGCTTATCTGTGAATGGAGTCGAACAATTTCAGGAAACCGGGGAACGACTTGTCGATACAGTCGGTACTGTCGAGGGTCACTTTCGAGTCGCAGCCCAGCGAGGCAATCTTCAGAGCCATGGCCACCCGGTGATCCGAGAACGTGGCTAACATCCCCCCTTTGAGCATACGGCCCTCGACTATCCTGCGGGCCAGGCACATACCCGTCACCTCCATGGTGTCACCGTCTACCTTGGCATCCACTCCCATCTTCCTGAGCCCTTCCTCCATCACCACCGGGCGGTTGCTCTCCTTATTGCGCAGACGGGCTACTCCGGTAAAATGCGATGTGCCCTCGGCAAAGGCTGCCATCACTGACAAGGCCGGAAGCAAGTCGGGAGAATTGGTCGCATCAAAGTCAAATGCCCGCAGACTGCCTCTGGTCACCCTCAATCCATCCGGCAGAGTCTCCACAAAAGCACCGCTGCCGCGCACCACATCCAGAATCCGGCTATCCGCCTGCAGCGAGTCGGGATTGAGGCCGGTAACAGTCAGTGTTCCGAATATAGCGGCAGTCACTATAAAATTGGCCGCCGCGCTCCAGTCCCCCTCAAAAGTCATCTCCGTAGGAGTGTATTTTTGCTTGCCGGGGATATTGAACACCAACTCGTCATCCTCGCGGTGCCAGTCCAGCTTTATGCCGAACTTCTCTATCACATCCACAGTCAGCAGGATGTACGGTACACTGGTGGCATGCTGGACACGCAGGACGCTGTCCTTTCTGGAAAGCGGCAGGGCCATCAGCAGACCTGAGATGAACTGCGAGCCCTTCTTACCGGATATCGTTATCTCCCCGCCTTTTATCGGACCGCTGACCACCGCCGGAAGAGTCTCCTCAGCAGTCAGGATGCAGCTCGCTCCCAGCTCCTCCATAGCCTCCTTGCAGCCGTACATATGCCTGTCCAGCAGACTGCCCTCTCCGGTCACCGTAACCGATTCCCCGAACTGGGCCACCACCGGGATGCACAGACGCGACAGCAGTCCGGACTCTCCGACAAATGCCGTGCGCCCGCCCTGAAGCCCCTGCATGGACATGGATGTAAGACCCAGAAGCGGCGACTCCTCCTTTTTCTTCTCTGACGGAGTCCCGCCGCGGATGATGAGATCTCCTCCGCTGTCGATATAAGCTTCCGACGCGAACTGTTTCGCCACACCGATAGCCGAATCTATGTCACGGCACCGGGTACAGTTGTGGAACTCGCTCTCCCCCTTTGCCAGCATCGCGGCTATAACGGCTCTCTGCGCGATACTCTTGGAGGCCGGCATGGCCACCGTACCCTCGACCCTGGTCCTGTCCTCGAAATTCTCCACCTCATCCATCACGAACATTCCGGGAGCCACTATGTATTTCTTCTTCAATGCACAATAGATAAACGGAGAACCCATGTTGAGAGCCTCCAGACGGCTGAAACGTCCCTTCTCGCCCATTGCGAAAGCTACCAGAGGCACCTTCTTACGGCCCAGACGCCCCTCCCGGAGCATCCTGTACAGATCCAGCACCCGCAGAGCATCCTCCGTGGAGTCTGCCAGCGTCACTATCTTCACGATATCAGCACCGGCAGCGACCGCCTCCTTATACACTTTCGCCAGAGATTCCGTCGAGGGAGTACCCTGGAAATCATGGAAAGACAGGATGACCTTGGTCCTCTTACCCTTCAGCAGGGCCTTGTTCTCCTTCTTCAGATTGATGTACGTGAAGACATTGATGTCCACATAGGCGGCTCCGGCCAGAACGGCCTGCTCATACAGTCCGCCGCTGCGTTTTATACCAGTGGCAATCAAAGGTATCCTGGACTCGCTGAAAAGCTCCCTCACCTCATCCTCTCCCAGTCCGCACAGATCCATGCGTATCTCAGCGACCAGATCGGGGAACTGCCTGCGGTACTTCTCACAACGCTTCAGTGCCTTCCTGCAGGCATCCAGACCGAAATTACCTATGCTTACGCAAATCATTGATCACCTCCTGTATTTCTTCTATACTCAGGCCCTCCACCATGACAGAGCCCAAGTCCTGAATAAGGACAAAATTAATAAAATCTTCCTTACGTTTCTTATCATTGAGCACAAAGTCCGATAATTTTGCCGCCAACTCCCCCTCCGTGGCTTCGGAGCAGGATGCCAGAATCTCCGGAATATCCTTGTATCCCAGGGATTTGAAATCACGGACAACAGCCCTCGCGACATCCTCCGCCAGCACTCCCCTCCGTCGGGAAATCTCCGCCGCGGCCATAATCCCGGCCGCCACCGCCTCCCCGTGCGTCACCGCCCTGCCGGCATTGAGACAGACGGACTCCACTGCATGCCCCAGGGTGTGCCCCAGATTCAGCTTCATCCTCTCCCCCGTCTCCGTGCGGTCCGCATTGACCACAGCCGACTTTATCTCCACACAGCGGCGGACTATCCTGCCCGGCATCCCTGCATCCCAGTGTCCCTGCAACGCCGGCCCCTTCACGTTCTCAGTCCCCACTTCATTTCCAGGGATCTCTCTCCTTTCAAGTACTCCGCCATACCATCTCACCGTCTCATGATACAGTTCCGCATCCCCGATAATCAGCGTCTTAAGCACCTCCGCCATCCCCGAACGGACCTCGGCCGCCGGCAGAGTCCCCAGAAGTTCCACGTCCACGCACACCGCCTCGGGAGTGCCGAACGTACCGATTATATTCTTGTAGCCGTGAAAATTGAGCCCCGTCTTACCGCCTATCGCCGCGTCCACCTGAGCCAGAAGTGTAGTCGGCACCAGCGCATAACGGATGCCGCGCTTATAGACCGAGGCGGTGAAAGCCGTAATGTCCGTTGTAACCCCGCCGCCTATACCCAGCAGCAGCGCACTCCGGTCCGCCTCACGCTCCAGCAGCCAGCCGACTATCTCCTGCAGGCCATCGATCGATTTGCGTTCTTCCCGCGCCACGAACGGCATCCACTCTATACCGGCGGCTTTGAGCACTGGAGCTAACCTTTCAGCCACATTGCCGTCCACTACCGCAAACACGCTGTCCGCCTTCCGATTTCCTCCTGCGGCACCCGGTATTCCCAGCCCGGTGTCCTGCACCACGCCGCTGAGCCACTGCTCCGCCCGACCGAAAATGACATTGTCCATTCAAGATATTCTTTATATCCGTTTTAAGCAATACACATTGCAAATGTAACATTTTTTTCTACCTTTGCAGCCTGATACCTACGCACAAGCATCCCGTATCATGCCCGGATGGCGGAATCGGTAGACGCGTTGGTCTCAAACACCAATGTCCGAAAGGATGTGCCGGTTCGACCCCGGCTCCGGGTACACAGAAAGCCACCTAATCACTTGATTAAGTGGCTTTTTTATTTTAACAAGGTGTACTAAAGGAGTACTTTATAATATGTAATTATATTTTCTATACGTATCCCGCACTGCTTCTTGAAAAGAGCGATATGACTTTAATCTCATCAATTCAGATATCCGTAACTTATCCCCTATGATGGAATATAACTCGGATATATGCAATTTATGACGACGTTTAGAAGTTCCTGATTCTGCAATCCTTATAGCCTCTTTTACAACTTGCTTTGGATCAGACATCGATTCAGGGTCATGATTTATACCTAACTCATCATCGGATTTAGTTGTACCTATCTCATCTTTCAACAGCTGCTTATCAGCCAACATCCACGCTTCTGTCATCCTAACGGGTATGACTGGTGTCAGCACCCTACATATATCTTCTTTTAAACCATCTAATTCCTTTTGCGCCGGTATTATCTTATTCCCCATCCGTTCTTCATATGTATTGTCATCCGCATCCGTATGAATTGCCAATGCCATCATTCCAAAATTCCTCACGCCGTCTCTTGATGCTTGAACGACGTAATCCGTAAAAGACAATCCCACCTTGGATGTATCCAATTTATACACATAAATATCAATGTCATATTGCGATTCCTGCAATGCTATTTCATTAAAGGTTCTTTTTACTATACTATACAAAAAACGTATATCCGTACAGCCTTCCGTGGCTAATCCTACAAACATCTGCCTAATCATACCTACTCTCTCTCATTGAATGATTCATTATCCTTTACCTGCAAATAATCCTCAATCATTTTCAGCGTAATTTTTTTCTCTTGCTCCGTGAACGGAATCCTCATTTGCAACTCCTCTTCTTTAGGTACCGGGGTAATTTTAGATACCAGCAACTTCTTTTTTACTCCGTTAATTGACACGATTCTATTCACCATCTGAGCAAAACAAATCGTTATATACGGAGATGTCAACCATTCCCTCATTTCTTTGACGAACACTATAGAATGCGTATTGACAATGATCTGCCGCAATGGCATCTCCGGATCAGAAAAATCCGTAGACAGATCTCTCAATAGCGCAGCCATAGTCTTGATTCTAAAAGGATGCACGCCATTTTCAGGCTCTTCAAAACACAATAGACCCGTATGTCTGGTATCCTGGCACAATATACAAAGGGCAAGTATCCGCAATGTTCCTTCTGAAAGGACTCTTGATGTATACTCCTTCCCGTCAACATCATACAACATTATCACATAACGTTTATTCTCAACATCATCCACTACATCCACCTTTACAAAATTTGGCAAAAATGAATGCAGCCTGCGGGAAATCTCTACTAAGTTATATTTATCCTCCTGCTTTATTCTATACAATGCTGCTGCCAAATTCTTTCCAGAAGCACTGATCGTATCCTCCCCACTTGTCTTACTCGTAGGCAATCTTAAATCCTCAGGATTTAACTGTAAAAATTTCCAACTTCGCATTTCCTCCCGCACAGCCAATATATGCTTAAAATCCACTGAATCAAAACTACTTAACACAGTTCTAGTAGTATTATTCAATGGAAAGTACCGTTTTTTCCCCTGAGAACCATCCTGTGGAACTATTATAGTCGGCTTTCCATTGTATTCTCCTGTGTAAATGTACGGTATCTGGCGTCTTCCTTCCACCACCTTCGGACGCCACGTTTCAGAATTCTGAGAAGGAATTATTTTGACCCATTTATCAGTCTTATGTTTAATTGTATCCAGACTTTCATAAATTACTTCGACATCTTCCATCCCGATACTATTGGTAAATCGACGCAACTTCAATTCGTAACGCAGTCTTGTATAGCGGAGTTTCTCTACTGCCCCCCATGTATCCGTTATCATAGGATTCAACAGCATCTCCACTGCGAAACTCATTTCATCCGCGTATGAGTGATCATCATACTTCGTAAAAAGTTCCAACAACTCCCCACGCTGTTCTCTAAACGCACGTTGCACCTTATCAGTATCCGCCAATGCTGATAACAATTTCAATGCATCGAATAAGTTACTTTTTCCAGCAGCATTGGATCCTGCGACAACAGTAAGGGGGGTAAAATCCATTTCAAAGTTTTGGAATGATTTGAACCCATCTATTTTAAGATATGTGATCATATTGTATCGCTTTATATTCTATACCCGCATCACACTTTGCAGACCTGGTAGCGAATATAGGCATAATTCTTTATTCGCCATGCAAATTTTTTTCGAAAGAAAGTCCGGTATCTGCAGATTTTACGATGAACTGCCGATAATTGCTCAGTAATAGTCCGCCATTGTTCTGACAACAGCCCCGACTTCCTCACGGAAATGCTCCGGTGAAAGCACCTCCACCTCGTCTCCATGCGACAGGATCTCCTGCTGGAAATCAAAGGTCGGGGATACGAAATACTCGAATATGGAATATTCCGCGCAAATTTCCACTTCCTTCTGAGAGCGGTGCAGCGGCAATGTCCTGAAATAGTCTCTTTTTCCGCCGTACACCCTAAGCCTCACAATTTCTGCCGGAGAGCCGGCGTAGACAATTATCCCGAAACTGTCGCGGAAATACGACTCCGCATCAAAATTCTCCGGCAAAGCGAATTTGTCTTCCGTAAGGGACAGGTCCTCAACCCTGTCAAGGGAATAGATACGCAGCTCGTCAGCACCCGGAATATGAGCCAGTACATACCATCTCTGCCGGAATACTTTCACGCAATACGGCTCAACCTTCACCGTAAAAGCGGACTCCCGTCCAAAACTTCTGTAAGTCACCTCAATGCGCACACCCTCTTTCATCGCCTCGATGACCGGCGCCAGGAACTTCTGCCCCGAAGGAATCTCCTCGAAAAGAATACGATGTTTCAGATGATGGCTTTCATTTATGAGATTATTGACAGCGAAGGTATTGAGAAGCCATGCCCTGACACCACCTTCCTCAATATCATCGGCATTGCTGATATAGTAATAGTATCCGCCTCTTTTGCTGCACTCTATATCAATGCCGAAAATATCAGCTATCGCCTGCCTGTGGTTGTGGAATGTCTTCTGTGGCAAATCTTCACCTCCGCTCATTTCCGTGCGCTTCCACCTCCCGTTTATCTCCTCGAAAGTCAGCCTGCCGGCTCTGAAAACTGTATCCACGAGCCAGATGTATCTACGGAACAAGTCTTTTACCATAGTCACGACATTTATAATTGTTAAACCATTTTCCTGATTGTAATTCCCTTGATGCCTGTAATCAAGACTGAAGCCCCGGTATCTTTGCGCAACCATTGAGGATTAACCGTATTGTCGGATTTCAGATACGGCCGCAGTCCGCCATTCCATATAGGCCTGCTGAATACAGTGCCGGCTGTATTGTAAGTACCGTTCCGAATACAGAATGTCTCGATTTTAGCAAGCTGCTGAAGGACATAACCGTCAACGACATTACAAGACCATGGAGACATTTTCAATGCGCCGTCTTCCCTTCGGTAACAGAATACATAACCGCTCATATCCACAGTCTTTATCATCGTCTCTGTGACCGCTGTTACGAAACGCCACCTGTTTCCATCCGGTGATTTCTCTATGACCCGCAATACCGTCATATCATAAATTCTTCCGCATGTTGTTTGAAGAAATCATAATATATCCTGACATTCGGAATATCCTGCCATTTAACGGCTGAAACCGGCGAAGCATCCATATCATAAATTTTTGCAGATGCAATGGATAACAAAAAGGGCGAGTGGGATGAGATAATGAACTGGCAGTCATAAAACCGGGCCATTCCTCTGATATACTGGGACAGTTCAACCTGAAGACCCGCCGAAAGAGAGTTTTCAGGCTCATCCAGAAGATATAGTCCTCCTGGCCGTATGGCGTTGATAAAATACCTGTACCCGTTCTCGCCATTCGAGTAGTTTCTCTCATTAAGAATGTTGCGGCTCCTTACATAATCCGACAGGGTGTTTGCCATCATGTCCGAATAGTCCCTGTATGCCTGCAAGGATTCCGGGCTATCCAAATCTATCTCACGTGGTCTCAATGATGGATTTTTTCTATACGCACATCGTTTCTCCCTTATCACGTCTCTTTTAAAATCAATGTCATCGTTCTTCTTTCGTACTTTAAGAATGTGGTTGAAAACATCATCGCTGGTTATAATGCGTGACACTTTCATGACCGAACGCATGACCTCACGGTCATCTATAAGGATCTCGCTCTTCGTCAAGTGAAGATAAGGTTCATACAGTTCTGTATAATTGAACAATGAGACTCGTGTCAACTTGAGTTTTTCTGCAATAATATTCAGGACCGTAGACTTTCCGGAACCGTTGCTTCCCGCCAGGATTGTAATGTCATCGAAAAGCATGGAATACGGCTTGTCCAGATTCGCAAACTTACCGCTCAGGAACTTGAACGGGTAGATTGAATCATAATATGTCGGTGTCTTTTCTTTAAAGAAATCACTTTCATCGGCGTCACTCGGGAAGTCAAAACGGCTCAGATATATCATAACGGTTATTTTTAATCTACAATACACTCATTTGCCGCAAAAATAACTCCGACCTATGCCTCATCATGACATAGGTCGGGGATATTCAGATAAAATTGTATCAGAAGCGACTTATGACGAACCCAAGGATGACAGCGTTTCCGAAAACGGCGCGGGAAATATCCAGGAACAATGCTATCATGTATTTCCATTTGAACTCGAAAAGGTCTACGTTACTGTTACGGTATCTCATGCATCTGGAGACGATTTCATCGATATTGGCACTAACAAACGGCATCAAGATTCCGGAAACCACCCATGAGCCCACAAGGCATACACAACAATAAATGAAGAAACCGGACTTAACTATAACGCTGAAATCATCGAACTCATTGACGGATGTTCCTGACAAGAATACCGTAAGAAAAAAAATAACAAGAATATAAAAGGTTAAACTATCACCGACCGTCTTTCCGGGAAATGCCATAAAGAATGCCGCCAGGACGAAAACGACCACAAGGCCGGAAACATCATCACCATAAAATTCAGTTCCACCTATGGCAAAGGCCAATACAGCACTGACTGACATTAATATAATCGTCAATATTATTCCGAAGTTGGCAACAAGCCAGAATTTGAATGTATCGCTCATGACGCCCTATTTCAAAAATTCAACGATAAGTTCATTTTATATTACTTAACGATTTCCTATCACTTCATCCGTATACTTTCTCAACTGAGGAAGGCTGCTGCTCCATCGTCCGTACATGTTGCACGGATGGTAGGTGTTGATAATCACGACATCTTTGTCAAGACCATCGAGCCTCAAATGGCTGACATACCCTTCCTTGGCGTGGAATTCCGGTGTATCGTAATCATAGACCTCCTTACGGCCACGTCTTATGGCATCACCGGCAATGGTTCCCCAGACAAAGACGATATCCGGTTTCAATTCCAGAACAGTCTCCTTGAATGCCTCGAAGTCCCGCTCACTCACGGCATCCCTGCTATGAGAAGTGGCAGACGGAACGAAAAACTGGACAAAATTGGTAAAGGCTACATTCTGCCAGGCAGTTACGCAATCAGTCCCTTCCGCATATCCGGACAAGAACTCTCCGAAGTTTTTGTATGCCCTGTACATTTCCTCCAATTCCCCGGCAGGAGCATCGGAAAGACTCAGTTTCCTCGGTCCATAATCAGGGCACACAGTATCAAACTTGCTGCTGTCCTTTTTGAGCATATCGGTACATTCCTGAAAATACTTGCAATCCTCGCTATGAGCACAATAAAAGCTGTCGCCTATGACAAGCACCTTTTTACCGGACAGACCGGCTTCGTAATTTTCACCTATAAAAGGATTGAAAAATCTTTTTGTTTCCATTGTTATAATTTGTTTTTGTTTCACTTGCGTTCGTATGATGAAAGAAAATCCGCTATCGCTTCAGAAATTTTCAGTCCGGTAGCATCCTCAACCCAAAGCCATTGCCCATTGGGGTTGCATTCTAAGAATACAAATTTCCCTGAAGGTGTGACGATGAAGTCAAAGCATCCGAAGTTCAATCCGAGACACAGGAGATATTCCCGGCATTTGTCTGCAATATCTTCCGGAAGATTGAACGCTGTCTGCCCCATCCCGTGTTCATATCCCTGACGCCAATCGATTTTTCCTGTATCGTCAGTCAGATCCTGTGAATCTATCCTGCATGCGAAAACTTTCTTTCCGACAACAGTCACCCTAAGTTCGAAATCCTTCTCGACATAGTTCTGTGCAAATGTCACAGTCTGTGTGAATGCCTCATCCGGCACATCGGACAGGGATTCTGAGGGGACTTTCTGCGAATAGAACACATAGTCCTGCATATTGTTCTCGTCCCAGACGTCATTGCTTTCGATAGGTTTAAGGAGTAGGTACGGAAATTTCTCCGCCAAACCTATGATTGCCCGGCGGCTATTGGAATAACGGCTTTCAGGGAGACTGAATCCGACCTGATGCGCGATCCTATACTGGAGCATCTTGGATGAGGCCGGACGGTCTCCGGTTATACTGCCTATGGACGGGATGTCTTTCAGATAGTAACGCAGAAAAACGAGGAAACCGAGAGCCTCCGCAAGATTGTGCTTGTCAATCCCCTGAGTGCTCTTTATAAGCAGTTCCTTCGGCCGCTCCGGACGTCTGTCCCATATCGCAGTGATTTCCGAGCCGCGCACTTCCATACCGTTCAGAATGCATTTGATATAGAAGTCACAGCCGAGGCTGTCATTCCACCAACTGAATTCATAGTCGGTAAGGAGGGATTCCGTATTGAGCCTGAAAAACGGGATCCCTCTCTCAGCCAATCGCTCAATCACTGGTGTCGGATGAACATCCTCCTTGTTGGTAATGATAAGAATCATTGGATTTCAGCGAACGATTCGGTTACTTTACATTATACTTCTGGTCGTCAATTTCGTTCTTTTTATCGTTCTTATTAATTCCTGCAGAACCTTTAGATGAACCTGGCAGATGAGTCGTCCTAACCTTCAAACTATAGGTTCCCACCGTCCTCATATTCATCTCCGACATCTGGGTCATCGGATCATAGATAATTTTCCCTTCATCACTCATAGTCTCGATAGGAGAAGGTCTGGTGCATCCCATAAGCAGCGGCATCACCGTGCCGACCTGTGTTCTTGTCTGACTGTAAATCATGGCTTTGTAAAATTAGTCTTGCCGCAGATGCCAGAGCGGCAGTGTTATCAATATACAGAAAGCGTGGCACCGAAGCCTATTTTAGCAAGCGGGCTCTGGAATGCCTCTGGAATAAAATAAGCAGCAGTCCCACGCCCATTCCGAAACGGATATGACGTGAGATGATGTCCGCTCATTCTCTTCCAGTTGAATTTTCCAGATTCGCTTGCGAGAATAAACTTACACTCTCCGTGTTTGTCAATATGTCCTACAAATTTAGAAAACATATCCCTAAACGCAAAATAATTTGCCTGCCGTCATTCCGATTTCGGATCCTTCAGGCGCACGACTGCTGCAGGTCATCACCCGCAAATATAGGGCAGGCCTATGCCGCACCATGACATACGCTTTTTTGTTTTGACATATTGCCTGACTGATTCCTGCTGCCGAGAACAAACCTGACACAGCCGTCCGTCCGTTTCCGGGCATTGTCGGCTGAAAAGAACTGACAAGGCACATCCAGATCCTGAAGAACCTGCTTGACCACAGTTGATTTACCTATCTGACGGGGTCCCATCACCACTTGGATGAATTTCCTGGACTTTCGAGAGGAACATGCTGCGGGCCTTGACCTGTCCCATCACCACTTGGATGAATTTCCTGGGCTCTTTCAGCCTATTTGTAATTGTTTGATATTCCGCTCGTTTGTACATATCACTACATTTTACTCAACAAGATGAGTATTTTTACTCAGTGTAAATATACATCATTGGGAACAACTTCCACTTGGCAGATTTGTACTATTTTTGCACAAATACCGGCAGTTATGGAAACATCGTTCACAGGAAATATAGTGGATATCGCAGGAAGGCGGACATATCCGGGGACAATTATATGCAAGGAAGGCAAGATACTGGAAATAAGGGAGCTGGGTGAGGCCTGCGAAGGAGCGCCGTATTATCTTCCGGGTCTTACGGACGCGCACGTGCACATAGAGAGCTCGATGATGACTCCTGTCAATTTCGCAAAGGTAGCGGTTACTCACGGGGTTGTCGGTGCGGTAAGCGACCCGCACGAGATAGTCAATGTCCTCGGCACGGAGGGGCTGGACTTCATGATCCGCAATGCCGGATGCACCCGGTTCAATGTCTGCTGGGGCCTGCCGTCATGCGTGCCGTCGTCCTGTATGGAGAGTGCCGGAGCAAAGATAGATGCCGCTGAAACAGCGGAGCTGATCAGACGCAAGGACATATCCTACCTCTCCGAGATGATGAACTATCCCGGGGTCATAGGCCGTGATGCGGAAGTTATGGGCAAAATAGCCGTGGCAAGGGAGGCGGGGAAGGTCAACCGGCAGGGAACTGCTCATAAAAACTGAACAACTTTTTGGAGAAATGCAGATTTATGAGAAATTTTCTTTGGATAATTGCAGAGATAGGTGTATTTTTGGTTTGGAAAAATGCAGAACGTCATGTTGGAAAGAAAAATATCGCATTACATTGAGCATTTTTATGAGGTAAATAAAGGTGCATTGTTGCTGGCTGGAGCTCGTCAGATTGGTAAAACATATTCAATCAGAAGGTTTGCAGAAAAACACTTCGAAAGTTTCATTGAGATTAACTTTGTAGAGAGTCCCGAAGCAGTCGAAATATTCTCGACAGCCAAAAACAGCAATGATATACTACTTCGATTGTCTGCCTTAACTGATAAACCCTTGATAAAAGGTGATACACTTATTTTCTTTGATGAGGTTCAGCTCTGCCCCGAAATAGTTACCGCCATAAAGTTCCTTGTCGATGATGGCAGATACCGCTATATATTGAGTGGCTCGTTACTTGGTGTAGAACTTAACAATCTTCGTTCTGTACCGGTGGGCTACATGGCAATCAAGGATATGTTTCCATTGGATTTAGAGGAGTTTATGTGGGCTGTTGGAGTAAATAAAGATGTTATTGGCGCATTGAAGACTGCGTGGGAGAACAAACAACCTGTCGATGATTTCGTTCATCGCAAGATGATGGATGTTTTTCGCTTATATCTGATAGTAGGAGGTATGCCGGATGCCGTCAATGCCTACAAGGAGAACAACAATCTTCAGGATGTAATGGCAAAGCAACAGGAGATAATCAGATTATACAGAAAAGATATTTCACAGTATGACGAGGCAAGGCAGTTGAGTATTAAGGAAGTTTTTGATCTTATCCCGTCAGAACTTAACTCCAGGAACAAACGCTTTATCATTAAAGACCTTAATGAGAAGGCAAGGATAGAAAAATACAGAGATGAGTTCCTGTGGCTGAAAGATGCGGGAGTTGCAATCCCTACATACAATGTCGAAGAGCCTAAATCGCCTCTTAAGTTGGCAAGTTCAAGGAACCTGTTCAAGTTGTTTTCAAATGATGTCGGGCTGTTGGCGTGCCAATACTCGGATGGTATTCAATTAAAGGTATTGAAAGGTGATGATGCTATCAATTATGGTTCGATATACGAGAATGTAGTGGCACAAGAACTGCTTGCTCACGGGTTTAGCGAGTTATACTACTACAATAGCAAGAAGATGGGAGAGGTGGATTTTGTTGTTGAACATAACGGAGAGGTCTTCCCAATCGAAGTGAAATCCGGCAAGGATTATGCCCGGCATCGTGCACTGAATAATATTCTTGATTGTAGCGAGTATAATATTCCTGAGTCCGTTGTGCTATGTAATGATAATTATACTCAGAAGGATAAGGTAACTTACGCCCCAATATATATGGTGATGTTTATACACAAAGACCCTGTCATAGATGTAAAGTTCAGTTTGGACCTAAGCGGTCTGTAATTTGATTACAGTCTTTGCTGTTTCTTTCTTTCCTCTGTTCGAATATCACTTTACTTTAATCATCGGATATATATGTCAGGAAACATAACCATATAATCCTGACCGACATTATGGATTTATCGCCACGCATATTCCTCCTACAGACTCATATCAAAGACATGAGAGAACAATTCAGGAGACGGTTCTAATACAGAAGTTAATTCCAATCTAGCTGAAAAACTCTTTGAATATCGGGAAATGCAGCCCTTTTAACAGATATTTGATTATCAGGACATTATAAAACACACTGCATTTTTCACCGCCTCACGAAGGCCCGATAATTGCATGTCGTTTTATATACCACTAATAATCAAATCATTACAAAAGACACTGCATTTCTCACACACTCTGCGTTCCACATCGGCAGCTCAGCAGATGCAGCGCCTTGCGGTGCTTGTCATTGATGCGGGCAAGACGCTCAGCCATGGCCGTGTAGCCCTGCTCCTCGGCGCGGGCATAGGTCTTGAGTCCCCTTTCGAGATTGTGCCTCAAATCGTTAGTCTTCACGTGGATGGCCGTAATGTTGCCGGACTCCGCAATTCCGCGAACGTACTCGAAGTAGTTCTGCCCGTCATCGTGGGTCAGGAGCTGCAATGCGGCAAGCACGTCCTCTTCCACGCCTTTGCCGCGCAGGTCCTCCAGCGTCAAGGCCGTGTCCTCCACCACATCGTGCAGGAAACCCGTCATGATTTCAGTGTCATTACTGCCCATAAGTCCCACCGCAATAGGGTGCAGGAGGGCAGGCCTGCCGTCCAGGTCCTTCTGGCCCCTATGAGCATCCAGTGCAATCTGCAATGTTTCTTCTATCGTCATAGAGCATCTACTGATAAGGGTCATAATCGTACTCCCGGCAGCATCCGTAAAAATAGTCCAGGAAAAAACTCCCGTTGCGATGAAGGAAATCCCGTCCGTATTCGTAGCCTTTGAGACTGTTGAGAGCGGCATCAGGAAGCAGGTTGCTGTCATGCAGGAGGCAGGCAATCCAATAAGTCACCATGCCGCCATCATAATAAAACGACAATGCCTGGTCCTTCGCAACCTCCTTATCGTAGAAATGGTTGGAGGGCAATGCCACACATTCTCCTCCTCTCATGGATACATACATGCCGCTGACCGGATCACAGTACACCGCGACACACGCAGCCCATGCAGGCACGTCCGGCATCTTGACTCCGTCTTTTAGATTAAAGCCCATACTCTTCTCATAGAAAGACCTTAGTCCGGCACTGTCCTTGACAAACACAGCCGGCTGTCCTTTGGAGGCATTCAGAAACACCGGATACAGATCTTTCTGCTGTTCTTTCAGACTTTTCTTCTCACGGGCCATTCTCACGTTCTCAACACCTTTGTCTTTCCCCTCAGGGAAGATGACTCCGGCAACATAATACCTGTCTTTGAAACGGACCAGATTGGTGATGAATACTGTCTCTCCAGCCTTGGCTCCTCCCAAAATGACCGGAATACTGTCCCGGTTGAAAGAGGCCCTCTCCACGGCATACTCCACATCACCAACCAGATCGTAAAGCACAATCCTCTCCGCATCCGCTTCGCCCTTATACAAATAATACGAAACCGGGCTGCGGTGGACGGTATCAAAGACCGGATCCCGCCTTATCCTGCCGCACCACTGCGCAGCTGTAAGAGAAAGCAGATTATAGCGGTAGTTGAATATCTGTTCCAATTTCAGCACGTAGAACTGCGCGCTCAGATGTTCGCTACCGCAGTTCATGTCTATCTGCTCCTCAGCACTGTCTGCAAGCTCATCGACCGAGTCTATAAACACATAGGACGACATATGGAACCACTCTATCAGTTCGCGGCACTTCCACCAGTCGTCCGACACAAGCGGATTATGCACGAACTCATACAGACGCACATTCTCCGGCGCTGTCTCATACTCCCCATCGAACAAACCGGCCAGACTGCACGCCGTTTCCATCAATCCAGGATTCTCAGGATTTATGACACTGTCGTGCTCATTGTAAATCTGCAAGAAATTCCACAAGAGCAATGCCGTATCCTGAACATTGACCTCTCCCTCGTAATATTCCGACATATCGTAAAACGGCAGCAGAACGCCGTATCTCTTGACGCACTCCTCATTGACCGTCCTCCATATGCCCACTCCCGAGCATATATCCTCGAACCACATCGCAAAATACATCCCGGCCTTCCTCATCAGTTCGGGATACCCGCTGAAAAACCCGGACACCTCAGAGTTCTCCAACAGATTCATCACCTCGTTCGCCAAACCGACATAGTACCTGTCAACCTGGTCCGGGACAGTATATGGCTTGTATATCAGCCAGTCCTTCGGATATATTCTATTTTTTCTGCCCATGATATTTTTGAAAAATCATTCGTAAATTTAAAAAGATATTTTTATTTTTTCATCTTATTCTCTACCGGAGTGCCGGCATACCTTTGAATCAGCATGCAGTCCGGCTCATCCCAAAGAGCCCTCCCCGGCCCTCACAGTCCTGCGGCGTATGGCGAAAACGTAAGTCAACAGTATCACATTCATCAGCAGGGCATAGATGATGGCGGGTATGGCCATCTCGCCGCTGTTGAAGATGAAGGGGGAAAATGCTAT
>CALVDI010000006.1 GCA_944326225.1 uncultured Bacteroidales bacterium
GACCACTGGGGGTCGTCGGGACTGGTTATGTATGCGTAACCTTCTCCTCCTATGTCGAGGTTGAGTTTTTCAACCAGCTTCATGTTGTGCAGACGGGACACATAGGTGGCAGGATCATCTCCGTAGGCCTCTATGATCATCTTGGCGAACGCGATGTTGGATGATTTCTCGAATGCCTCAAGAGCCGTAATCTTGCCGTAGCCGCCTCTGTGAGTGTCGGTAATCGAGTGCCCGGCGTAATGCCATATTCCATTACCTGCGTCCACTTCGGTATCCAGGGTTATGCAGCCGTCCTCGATCATGGCCATCAGGGCAGCCAGCTTTAAGGTGGAACCCGGTTCGGTAGCGTGGGATATGGCGTAGTTGTAGGATTCGTCGAAAGTACCGTCGCTCTTCTTGAACATGTTGGCGATACCTCTTATGGCGCCTGTCCTGACATCCATTATGACAGCGGTTCCGCCTTCAAACACATCGCTCATGGCCAGCTGCTCCCTCAACTCGGTCTCGGCGGCCTCCTGTATGCGTACGTCTATGGTCGTTCTGATGTCGTATCCGTCCACGGCCGGCCGGGCAGGAGCTCCGTTGACGGGTATCCACTGGTCTCCGAGAGTGCGGTGTACGGTCTGTACACCTTTCTCGCCGCGCAGTCTATAGTCATAGGTGAACTCTATGCCGGTTCCGCCTCCATCGGCGTTGAGATAACCGATGGTCCGGTTGGCCAGTTTTCCGTAAGGATTGACTCTCTCGCTGTCAGTGTCAACTATGAGCCCTCCCTTGAACTGTCCGAGTCGGAATACGGGAAAGCGTCTGATCTCGGCCAGCTCTCCGAAGTCCACTTTGCGGTTGCCTATTTTAAGATATCTCTTGCCGGTCTTCCTGGCGTTGAGCAGTTCGTTCCTGTAGGCTCTGGCGGACTTGTCCCTGAACATGGCCGACAGGCAGCGGGACAGGGAGTCTATTTTGGGCATCAGGACGCTGTCCGGCATGGCTTTGGAGTCCCAGTGCAGGTCGTAGACCGGAATGGATACCGCAAGCGGTCGTCCGTCATAGGAGAGGATGCTGCCTCGGGACGGCTCCAGTACCTGCTCTTTATAGATGTCGTCCAGCGTAACCCTGTCCTTGTTGACCTGGATGAGGATGATGCGGACTATCGCTCCAAGTCCTGCCAGAAGGAAGACCAGGTATACGTAGATGAATCTGGTAAATGTACTTGTCCTGGCCATGCGTCAGTCCTCCTTAAGATTTATTCTCGTGGGCGGAGTGTCAGGAGGCAGAAGCTCCAGACCGTTCTGCTCGAGCAACTGCTCTATCTCGCCTCTTTTCCCGGAATACAGCAGCCTGGTGTATTTGCCCAGGTATTCCGAGCGCAGATTGCGCAGAGTCTCCTCATTGCGGGCGATTCTCTGCATGGTGTTGCGTGTCCAGAAATGGATACTGATGTAGACGAGTATTAATATGAAGATATACAGTACGAATTTCCAGTTTTTTGTAATGCTGCGTTTAGCCAGTATCTGTCCTCCCAGTACGTTTTCCAGAATCTCCTTTTTCATACGGCTTTTTTCCGTGCGGCCCTCAGTTTCGCGCTTCTGGCCCTTGTGTTGCGCATTATCTCATCTTCCCCGGGGAGGACGGGTTTTCTGGTAATGACATCGAAGGGACAGTCTCTGCGGCCGTACAGGTCGGTGGTGTCTTTTCCCTCTACATTCCCGGTCTTGAAATAATTCTTGACCATACGGTCTTCGAGGGAGTGATATGTTATGATTACGGCCGTGCCCCCCGGTCTGAGGGACTTGCCGATACCGGTCAGAAGATGCTCCAGGCACTTCATCTCGCCGTTGACCTCGATCCGCAGGGCCTGGTATACTCTGGCCAGGAACTTGTGGGGGGCGATGGCGGGCAGGATGCTTTCCAGAGCGTTGTTCAGATCGGTTGTGGTCTCAATCGGCTTCCGGGCACGTGCCGAGCAGATCAGGGAGGCGGCTTTCCGGCTGCCTTCCACTTCCCCGTACAGGCGGAGAATGCCGGCCAGGGTCTCCTCGTCATAGCTGTTGAGGATGTCCGCCGCATTCTTCCCGGAGGAGGTGTTCATCCTCATATCCAGTTCCGTGTCAAAACGGAACGAGAATCCTCTTTCCGGAGTGTCGAACTGATGGGAGGATACACCGAGATCAGCGAGAATGCCGTCAACGCCATCGTGCCCCAGCAGCCTTATGTAGTTGTGAATAAAGCGGAAGTTGGCTCTAATAGCAGTGATTCTGCTGTCTTTGGGGGCATTGGCTATGGCATCGCTGTCCTGGTCGAACGCTATCAGCCGGCCCTGTCCGCCGAGTCTTGCCAGTATGGCACGGCTGTGTCCGCCGCCGCCGAGTGTGGCGTCGACATACACTCCGGAGGGAACCACCCCCAGCAGTTCCATGCTTTCGTCAAGCATGACGGGAATATGATAAGACTCAGACATGGCGGACTTGTTATCCTAATATTTTCCTGGCCAGAGCGGCGAATGTTCCCTCGTCCACAAGGGAACTTTCGTAAGTCTCCTTGGCCCATAACTCAATCTTATGGTCGCTGCCGGCGAATATTACGTCTTTTACGACACCTATGCTGTCCAGCAGCTGGCGCGGAATGGATATTCTGCCCAGTTTTCCGTCCGGCTCTACGACGGCCCTTCCGCTCATGTATCCTCTCCAGAAGAGGGCATGCTCCGGGTTGAAGAAATTGAGCCTGGACTTGATATCCTCCGACTCCCTCTCCCATTCCTCGTATGTGTAGATGTTGAGGCACGGGGAGAAAAGATCTTTCTTCACGACCAGGCGCACTTGGTGTCCCGACTCCATAAGAGCCTTGAAGGCAGAGGGAAAGACCAGTCTTCCCTTGTCGTCTGTGCGGGCTTTGTATTCACCTATGAACTTGATCATCCTGTCGCGAAGTTTATTTCCTGCAAAAGTAACGAAAAATCTTACATAATTTTCCACTTTTTTACAATTTTTTCCACAATGTCTGAAATATTTTTTACATTTGTACTATGAATTTTCAGGAAATTAAAGATAGAGTGCTGACGGACAGGATGTTTAAGGGTTTCGTTATAGGAGTGCTGTCCTCTCTTGCAGTCAGCATAATAATACTTCTCGCAGTGACAGTATTCCGGCCATCGCCAGGGCAGGTGCCCGTTGCCGGACAGGATGCGGAGGACGTAGATGTCCGGACGCAGCCGCAGAGCGGAGATGGTGAGGAAGATGACGCCGCAGAGTCTCTGACAGACGGAATATACGAGTATGGGGTGCCGCTTTCCAAGTACCGGAAAGTGGAGGGCAATATACGCAGAGGAGAATTTTTCTCCACTCTGATGACCCGTCTCGGGGCATCTCAGGAAGACATATATGCTCTGGATGTCAAGTCCAAAGGGGTGTTCGACATGAGGCAGATAAAGGTAGGCTATCACTATCACGCCTATTATCTGCCCGGAGAGCCTGATACTCTGGCACAGGTGGTGTACGAGAAAGACAATGCTTCCTACGTGGTGTTCACTCTCGTGGACTCCCTGTCGGTGACTGTCCATGAGAAGGATATTGTCAGCGAGATTGACTATGTGGAGGTGAGCATTGAGAACTCGTTGTGGCAGGATATCACGGATGCCGGTGCTCCGGCTCTTCTGGCTGTGTCGCTGGCGGATATATATGCCTGGAGCATTGATTTTTTCGGACTTCAGAAAGGCGACTCATTCAAGGCGGTCTATGAGAGGTCTGTATGTGACGGGGAGATACTCGATGTGGAGCGGGTCCTGTATGCTGAGTTTGCGCACGGAGACCAGGTGTATAAGTCGTATTGGTTCGATAACGGCAGCGGCAATTATTACTGGAATGAAAAAGGGGAAAGCATGCGGAAGGCTTTTCTGAAGGCACCTCTGAGCTATACGAGGATAAGTTCCGGATTCACATACAGCAGGAGGCATCCTATCACCAGGAAGGTGCGGCCTCATACCGGTATTGATTATGCGGCGCCGGCAGGGACTGAGGTGATGAGCATCGGAGACGGAGTCGTGGTGTTCAAGGGTTTCAAGACTGCCGAAGGCAATATGGTGAAGATCAAGCACAATTCAGTGTATACCTCAGCCTATCTCCATCTCTCGCGATATGGAAAGAACATAAGTGTGGGCCAGAGGGTCAGGCAGGGACAGGTCATAGGATACGTGGGAAGTACGGGGTACTCTACAGGACCGCATCTTGACTTCCGTATATGGAAGAACGGGACACCTGTCAATCCGCTCAAAATGGAGTCGCCCCCGGCTGAGCCGCTGGCAGAAAAGGATATGCCGGCATTCATGCAGAGTATGGGGGATTCAGAAAGAGCTGCGGCGAGATTCGAAGCCCGTACGGTGCTGCACCGGATGGTGGAGACTGTAAGGCGATAAATATGAGATTGAATTAAAAAATTGTACTATATTTGCGCTCCAATTACAGAGAAGTTTTTAGTATATGGCAACAACAGCAGATTTCAAAAACGGACTTTATTTCAATTACGAGGGAAAGCCGGTATCCATTATTTGGTTCCAGCATGTGAAGCCGGGGAAAGGCCCTGCTTTCGTGAAGACAAAATTACGTAATCTTGAGAACGGCAAGATTCTTGACAGGACTTTTACCGCGGGCGAGAAGATTGAGCCCATCAATGTGGAGAGAAGACCTTACCAGTACCTGTACAAGGATGACATGGGCTACAACTTTATGCATACGGAGACATACGAGCAGGTCAGCATCCCTGAGGAGATGGTGGAGAACGCCGATCTTATGAAGGAAGGCCAGTATGTGGAGATGATGTTTCTGGCTGATGAGGAGAAGTGCCTTACCTGCGAGCTTCCTACCTATGTGGAACTCGAGGTCACATACACCGAGCCTGCCGTCAAGGGGGATACTGCTTCCAGCAATGCACTCAAGGCTGCGACACTGGAGACGGGAGCTGAGATCATGGTGCCTCTGTTCATCAATCAGGGAGACAAGATCCGCGTCAATACAGTAGACAGAAGCTACGGAGAGAGAGTCAAATAGTCCGGGATGCTTTTTTATAGATCAGGGCGAGACCGTCCCTGATGGGAAGTATAAGCCTCCTGACCCTCGGGTCGGAGGCTGTTTTGTTGTTGAATCCGATGATGGATGCCGTCTGTCGGTCGGTGTGGCTTCCCGGTTCGGCCGTCTTGCCGCTCCAGAGTGCGTTGTCTGCCAGTATCCAGCCTCCGGGGCGGACCATGTCGAAGACCTTGTCGTAGTAGGATGAGTATCTGCGTTTGTCGGCGTCTATGTAGACGATATCGTAGGTCTTGTTCAGCCCTGGAATGATCTCTTCCGCGTCTCCGTGGTGAGCCTTTATCATGTCGGCTCCGGCTATGCTGAATGCCCTTGAGAATATGTCTGTCATCTCGTCGTCTATCTCGATGGTGTCCAGCACGCCTCCTTCCTTCAGCCCTCTGTACAGGCACAGGGTCGAATATCCCGTGAACGTGCCGATCTCAAGTATCGCTTCGGGCTTTACCATGAGTGAGAAAGCCTGGAGGAACTCCCCCTGCACTCCGTCGGAGAGCATACGGTAGGACTTTGTTCTCAGATGTGTCTCTCTTTCTATGAAAGACAGCGCTTCTTTAAGTTTGTCCGGCTTCATATCAGTCTGTCATATATAAAGCAGTCTTGACATATTCTCAGGATTGAAGACCTCTGCTGCGGTGCATCGGAGGTCTTCGGCCGTGATGCCGCAGATAAGGTCTGCTGTTTCCGCGTTGCTTATTACCCGGCCGTAGGTCATCAGGCTCTTGCCCATCGACAGGACCTGTGCCTCACCGTTGTCGGAGGCTATCGCCATCTGTCCCAGCAGTTGCTTTTTTGCACTGTTGAGGGCTCTTGGCGACAAGGGCGTCTCTCTGAGAGTGCGCAGCTCTTTGTCTATAAGCTCCAGGCATCTGGACACATTGGTCTTCTCGCACCCGAAATATATGGCGGCTATGCCGGCGTCCGAATACAGGCTGTAGGAGGCGTCCGCACTATAGACCAGGCCGTATCTTTCCCGGAGGGTAAGATTGAGCCTGGAGTTGGCTACCGGTCCTCCGAGTATGTTGATCAGGAGACTGAGCGGAATCCTGCGGCTGTCATAAGCGGAACAGGCCCGTGCTCCAAGGATGCAGTGTGCCTGATGGCTGTGCCGCTGGACTGTACGGCTGAACGGAGGATTGAGAGGAAGAAGGTACCGGTCGGGAGTCCCGCAGTCATGCTCCGTTCCGTACTTCAGGCAGTTCCCGCCTTCAGGAGAGTATTGTGCGAGAGCCTTGCTTACCATCTCCACGGCCCTGCTCTCCTCTATGTCGGCTACGGCGGTGAAAGACATGTTCTCTGACCGGAATCTTTCGCGATAGTACCGCCAGACAGTCTCCCTGTCCAGCTTTTTCAGATATTTTGACTTGCCCAGAACAGGCATGGAAAGCGGAGTGCCCTCAAATACAGCCTCCTCGAAGTCATCGTATATCTGTTCTGACGGGGAGTCCCTGTAGGAGCTTATCTCTTCCAGGATGACGCCTCTTTCTTTTTCTATCTCCTTTTCCGGAAAGATGCATCGGAACGCTATGTCCATCAGCAGTCCTATGGCCTTGCGCAGGTCCTCCTTGAGAACGGTGGCGTGTATCACTGTCTCTTCTTTGGTGGTATAGGCGTTGAGCTCTCCGCCGAGTCTCTCGATGTATGAATTGACGGTGCCGGCGCTTCTGGTCTCTGTGCCCTTGAACAGTAGGTGCTCCGTGAAGTGGGCGAGACCGCCTTGATTCCGGCTCTCATACCTGGTGCCGGTTTTTATGTGCATGGCGCAGTATGCGACAGGGGACGGGCTGCGCTTGAATGCGAACTTCATATCTGCTTATTGTGCTTTGAACTCGGGGGTAATGAGTTTGGAGATGCGTCTGAGGTCTGATTTGAGAAATCCAGGACCTTTTTTAGGGGTGATCCGGTGTCTTTTGAAGTAGTAAAGTTCATAGGTGTCCGCGCTGATGAGCATCTTGTAGCACCATGAGCCCTTTCCTTCCGAGGGCGGAGCTACGGTGAGCGACACCAGAGTGCCGGCTGCTGCGTCTTTCATCGCACGGTCGATCTCTTCCTGCGTGACTGTTTCCGCCCTTCCGCGGAAGAGTCTTTCAAAAGTCTGCATGGGCGCCTTGTAAGCCAGGTCGGAAGAATTGAACAGAATCCTGTTTTTCCTGGATTTGTTGAGAGAGCCCAGATGTATATTACCGTGTCCTAAGGGATATATCCTGCCGTCAACTATCTTCTGGATGTAGTTCTGTATAATGTTCATATAGGCCGGCAGATATGTGAACACGCGGTCGTTGCCGTCGTCCTCGGGGAACAGGGGGAGGGCTATGAGCTCCGGCATGGACGACAGGCTCTTGTCGGCTTTCCCGTTGCCTTTAAGGAAGCACACGAACTCCATGACGGGATCGGATGTCCTGCGGTGCATCTTGTCGATACGCATGAGGAAATAGTAGCTTGTGTCGGTTTTTATCCTGTCGAACTCTTCCATGCTGCAGAACTCGAAGGGCGAGATGTTCCAGTTTTCCTCCACGGCGTTGCGGAACAGCAGGTCAGTCATGGAGTTGTCTCCCGAGACCACCACTTTTGTTATGCGGGCGGGAATGTCACCGTAGTACTCTCTGCCCGAATCTACTTTTTTCTCCTCGAACTGTTTGATTTCCATGTCGATGCCAGGGTTGCTCTGGGCGGATGCGGACATGCATGCGATAAGTGACAGCACTGTGGCAAGTATCTTTTTCATCGTATTCGTCAATTAATTTGCTGCAAATTTAGATAAATAATTTACATTTGTAGTATGACTTCACGCATCATAATAGCCATTGACGGATATTCGTCCACCGGCAAGAGTACGTTTGCCAAAGCCATAGCGAAAGAGTTGGGCTACGTGTATATCGATACGGGAGCCATGTACAGGGCCGTGGCGCTTTTCGCCCTGCGCGGCGGCTGCGTGTCCGGGGATAATGCCGTGGACGAGACCGCGCTCAGGAGGCTGCTTATGGACGGCAGCCCGGTGGATATTTCATTCCGGGCATCCGGGCCCGGAGGCGGGAGCGAGACTTGGCTGGACGGGGAGAATGTCGAGAAGGAGATACGAACTTTGGAGATATCAAGGATAGTCAGTCATGTGGCGGCACTTCCGTTTGTCCGCGAGTATGTGGACAGGAGGCTCAGGGAGATAGGAGCAGGTAAGGGAGTGGTGATGGACGGCAGGGACATTGGCACAGCTGTGTTCCCGGATGCGGAGCTCAAGATATTCATGACGGCCAGACCCGAGGTGAGGGCACACCGTCGCTACGAGGAGATGAGCGCGCGCGGACACAGTGTCTCCTATGAGGATATTCTGGTAAATCTGAGCGAGCGGGACTATATCGACACCCACCGTGAGACAGCCCCTCTGCGTATGGCTGAGGATGCGGTGCTGCTGGACAACAGTGACATGACTGTGGAGGATCAGCTGGAGTGGTTCCGGGATCTATTGAAGGAACGTAATCTATGCGGGTGATTATAGACGGGCATTCGGGGTGCTGCAGCGGAGTGCGCAGGGCCATATCGGCTGCGGAGGACTATCTGGACGGGCACGGGAGTCTGTATTCGCTCGGGGCGATAGTCCATAACGACGCGGAGATCCGCCGGCTGGAGCACATAGGACTCAAGACGGTCGGGTACGCGGATTTTCCCTCCCTGAGAGGCTCTACAGTGCTGATACGGGCACATGGTGAGCCGCCGTCCACTTATAGACTGGCCGAGGCATCCGGGGTAAGCCTCATCGACTGCACCTGCCCGGTAGTGCTTGCACTTCAGAAGAAGATAGCTGCAAAGTATCTGGAACTCAGCAGTGCCGGCGGTCAGGTGATAATCTTCGGCAAACGCGGACATGCGGAGGTCAACGGTCTGGTAGGGCAGACGGACGGTCATGCCGTGGTGGTGGAGAGCATGGCGGATCTGGAGGAAAAGCTCTCTGCCGGGGTGATAGAGCCGTCCCGTCCGCTGGCCCTGTTCTCCCAGACCACGAAAGACCCTGAGGAGTTCGCCGCAGTCGCTGCCCGCCTGCGGCAGGCTGCTTCCGGCCTGGAGGTATTCGATACTATCTGCCGCAATGTCTCATCCCGTCACAAGGCTCTGCGCGAATTCGCGGTCTCCTGCTCGGTCATCATCTTCGTGTGCGGTCGTGAAAGTTCCAACGGCAAAGTGCTTTTTGATCTTTGCCGCTCTGTCAATCCACGTTCTTATAAGGTGGAGAGTGCTGAGGAAATCCCGGCCGGCATCTTCCGCCCGGATGACACCGTAGGCATCTGCGGTGCCACTTCAACTACCCGCTGGCAGCTCGAGAAAGCCGCAGAAAGCATATCCTGTCTTTAATTGTCGCGGGGACGGAGGACAGCTTTGCGGAGCTCGAAGTTCTGGCCGAGATACTTTTTCCTTACTTCAGGATTGGACGCCAGTTCTTCGGCCGTGCCGCTTTCCAGGATACTGCCCTCGTATAGAAGATATGCCCTGTCTGTGATGGCAAGGGTCTCGTGGACGTTGTGGTCGGTGATGATCACGCCTATGTTCTTGAGCTTGAGCTTTGCTATGATGTGCTGGATGTCCTCCACGGCGATGGGGTCAACTCCGGCGAACGGCTCGTCCAGCAGGATAAACTTGGGGTCTATGGCCAGGGCACGGGCTATCTCGCAGCGGCGCCGTTCGCCTCCGGAGAGCTGTATACCGTAACTCTTCCTGACCTTTGCCAGACCGAACTCGTCTATAAGGGATTCGAGTCTGTCCCTGCGCTCCTTTTTGCTGAAATGCGAGAACTCCATGACGGACATGATATTGTTCTCGACCGACATCTTGCGGAAGACGGATGCCTCCTGTGCCAGATAGCCCAGACCCTTCTGCGCCCTGCGGTACATGGGCAGGTCGGTGATCTCCTCATCGTTGAGGAATATGCGTCCGGCATTGGGTTTGATGAGGCCGGTTATCATGTAGAAGCTGGTGGTCTTGCCGGCTCCGTTGGGCCCGAGCAGTCCGACTATCTCGCCCTGCTCTACGTTGATGGATACGCCTTTTACGACTGTTCTGGCTCCGTATTTCTTGACTAAGTTGTCGCTGTAAAGTCTCATATAAATGTGCTATTTAACGTCCAGGTCCAGGTCTTTTACGAGCTCTCCCAGCTCAGGCTTCTTGTTTACCAGAAACTGGGCTTTCCCGGTGGAAGTGTATGGTATTGCTTTTTTCTTATCGCTGTCTTCCGATTCGTGTGTCCGGACATCTATTTTTATTGTTCTGTTATTTAAAGTCCTGCGCAGTGATGCTTCCATCTTTGGCAGATTCCTCTCCCGGATGAAATCCCGTTGCGCATCATTGCTGACATAAAAAGTCAGTGTCGCACTATCAAGATCTATGCCCGGACTGTAGAGCATCATCGCCGTGTACATGCTGGCTTTGCCGGCCGCCTTCCAGGATTCGGCCAGACTCTGCCAGGCGTTCATTATGCCCTCGAATGTCAGCGGCTCGTCGGTAAGGTTCTCCGTGCCTGATTTTTCAGAATATTCATTCTCCCTGGCCCGGCTCATCATGTCCTTCAGGCTCAGACCCGGTACTTTTATTCCGGAGGCTGTCCCGGCTGCGCGGGGCTGCTGCGGAGGTGTCTGTGCGGAATCCTCTACAGTGGTCCTGGCGGTTACGGAAGGTCCGGCCGGTGATGACGGTGCCGGCTCTGTCTGAGTGACAGCCGGTGCAGGAGCCTGGGATACCGTCTGTGCCAGGGTGGCTTTTTCTGCCGCTGAGTGTGCGGATACAGGCGGAGCTGGTGCTGCGTCGGGCTGTTGGGGCAGGGCCTTCTCGGCCAGCCGCATCAGAGCGAATTCTATGAGCAGCCGCTGGTTGCCGCTCTGGCGGTATGCCGCCTCGCAGCCCATGGTGATGTTCAGGGACGAGAAGATAAACGGCACGGAGCAGCGCGAGGCCTGTTCCCTGTACCTGTCAATCAGGGTAGGAGGCAGTGAGAGCAGGGCAGAGCTGCCTGAGCTGCGGCATACGAGCAGATCCCTCAGGTGCGAGCTCAGGCCCGAGACGAAATACAGGGCATTGAAGCCTTTGGACAGTATCTCGTCGAAAAGCAGCAGGGAGGATATGTAGTCTCCTGCCAGGGAATTGTCTATGATCTTGAAATAATATTCGTAGTCCAGCACGTTGAGATCCCGGATCACGTCGTCGTACTTCACGTCCTTGCCGCAGAATGCCACTATCTGGTCGAATATGGTCAGGGCGTCCCTCATGGCTCCGTCTGCCTTTACGGCTATGACGTGCAGGCTGGCGCTGTCGATGGCTATGCATTCCTTGGAGGCTATGTCCTCCAGGTTGCGCACTATGTCGGGGACGGATATGCGGTTGAAGTCAAATGTCTGGCAGCGGGACAGGATCGTGGGCAGTATCTTGTGCTTCTCGGTGGTGGCCAGAATGAAGATGGCGTGGGCCGGCGGCTCTTCCAGGGTCTTCAGAAAGGCGTTGAACGCGGCGGAGGAGAGCATGTGGACCTCATCGATGATGTAGACGCTGTACTTGCCGATCTGGGGCGGTATGCGGACCATCTCGGTAAGGTTGCGGATGTCGTCCACGGAGTTGTTGGAGGCGGCGTCCAGCTCATGGATACAGTAGGAGCGGCCCTCGGAGAAGGACAGGCAGGACTCACACTTGCCGCACGGCTCCATGTCGGGACCAGGGTTGAGGCAGTTGATGGACTTGGCGAAGATCCTGGCAGTGGTGGTCTTGCCGACCCCGCGCGGACCGCAGAAGAGGTATGCGTGGGCCAGCTGCCCGCGCAGGATGGAGTTCTTCAAGGTCCTGGCGATGTTCTCCTGGCCTATGAGTGACTCGAAAGTGTCCGGTCTGTATTTCCTGGCTGATACTATAAACTGTTCCATAACCGATAATCGTACAAATATAGTCACTACTTCCCGAACTCCTGCAAAATTCCTCGCAAATAGGCATTAAAATTGTATATATTTGCCGATAGTTGATTTTACGGTTATGAAGATTCTTATTATAGATGATGAGCGGAGTATCCGCAATACACTTAAGGAGATACTGGAGTTCGAGGGACATGTGATATCGCTGGCCGAGGACGGCGCGTCGGGGCTGGAGGCTGCGGCATCCGGCAATTTCGATGTGATATTCTGCGACATCAAGATGCCGGGTATGGACGGAGTGGAGGTGCTGGACAAGCTGTCCGAAAGCGGCAACGAGGCCCCTGTGGTGATGATCTCCGGGCACGGTTCCATCGATACGGCCGTGGAGTGTATAAAGAAAGGAGCTTATGATTTCATCCAGAAACCGTTGGATCTGAACAGGATACTTATCACTCTGAAAAATGCCACGGACAAGAGTACGCTGGTCCGCGAGACCAAGGCTCTTAAGAAGAAAGTGGGCGGAGTGCAGGAGATCATAGGCGAGTCACCGGCCATCGTCCGTATCAAGAATATGATAGACCGGGTGGCCCCGACCGATGCGAGGGTGCTCATAACGGGAGCCAACGGTACCGGCAAGGAGCTCGTGGCCCGTTGGTTGCACGAGAAGAGCGACCGCTCGTCGATGCCTTTTATCGAGGTCAACTGTGCGGCCATCCCGAGCGAGCTTATCGAGAGCGAGCTCTTCGGTCACGAGAAGGGTGCGTTCACCGGAGCCCAGAAGCAGCATAAGGGCAAGTTCGAGCAGGCTGACGGCGGCACTCTTTTCCTGGATGAGATCGGCGATATGTCCCTGGCGGCCCAGGCCAAGGTGCTCCGCGTGCTGCAGGAAAACAAACTCACCAAGGTCGGCGGAGACAAGGACATAACGGTCAATGTCAGGGTGGTGGCGGCTACCAACAAGAACCTCCGGGAGGAGATAGCCAAGGGCAATTTCCGCGAGGACCTCTACCACCGTATAAGCGTCATCGTCATAAGGGTGCCTTCGCTGGCGGAGAGACGGGAGGACATACCGCTGCTGATAGACTACTTCATCAGGCAGATCTGCCGCGAGTCCGGCAAGCCGGTCAAGGAGATAGACGCGGATGCCGTAGAGGAACTGTGCGCCCATGCCTGGAGCGGCAATATCCGCGAGCTGCACAACGTGGTGGAGCGTCTGCTGATCCTATCCAACGCACGCATCACCAAGGATGACGTGATGATGTTTGCCCTTCCCAACTAGGTGTTGTCGTCGTCTGCGACGGTGTGTATAGGAAGTCTGACTGAGAAATCGGCACCGCCCAGTGATGCTGACGGGTAATAGTTTATCTCTCCATGACTCTGCGTTATGATGCTTTTGCAGATGGCCAGTCCGAGTCCGGAGCCTCTGGTCTTGGTGGTGAAGTTGGGATGGAACAGTTTCTCCATATTTTCCTTTGAGACACCCTCTCCGTTATCTTCCACATCTACCTGATAGTATCCGGAGATGACTCTCAGCGTGATGTTTATTATTCCGTTCTCCTTACTCTCCACTGCCTGGATGGCATTGGTTATGAGATTGACGAAAGTCCTTGTAATCTGTTCTTTCCTGGCCAGGACCACGGCTTTCTCTACCTGGCTGCGGAAGTTCATTTCTATATTGTCTCTATTGTCGAACAGGACTTCCTGCTCTGACAGAATTTCTACCAGATCGACCTCAGTCTGCTCTTCCTGATACAGCTTGGCGAAGCTGGAGAACTCACTGGCGGTGTTGGACAGTATGTCTATCTGCTCGATGAGCATGGAGGCCAGGGCATCGAAACGCTCCTTCCACTCCGGATTGCCCTGCTTCTTTATGAAGACCAGATGCTGTATGCTTATCTTCATTGGGGTAAGCGGGTTCTTGATCTCGTGGGCAATCTGGCGGGCCATCTCGCTCCAGGCTTTCTCTCTTTCGTTCTGGGCCAGCTCTTTTGTGCTGCGGTCCAGGTCGTCAATCATCTGATTGTAGGTCTTGACCAGCAGGCCCAGCTCGTCGTCGGCCTTGTAGTTGATGTGCTCGGCCTTGTGCGTGATGTCCATCTCAAGCATGTTGCGGTTGATCTCTTTCAGAGGTCTGGTTATGGAGTTGGAAATGGCCATGCCTATCAGGATTGCGGCTATGATGAAGAGTATGTAGAGGTTGATTATGGCGGCCACGATGGGCGAGGTGTCATATTCGAAATTGGTCTCGGATATGAAGTACGGGATGTTGGCTATGGCTATCAGTCTGCCGTCGCTGTTGTATACGGGGGTGTACAGGGAATAGTAGCTGAGCGCGGATATGTGCTCTTCCTGCATGACCTGGGTCCTCTTGTTGATGGCCAGCTCGTAGAACGCTTCGGAGTTCATCCTGGTGCTGAGGAGATATTCGTTGAACACTTCCGGCTTGGTGGTGTGGATGAGCCTGCCTTTCGGGTCGTAGATGTTGATGTCCATCTGGGCGCTTCTGGAGATGTCGTTGATGACGCTGAGAATCTCGGTCGCGCTGTGCTCGCTGTAGGAGTCGGTATTCTTTGATATCTGTGCGAGCGTGTTCTGTACGGACAGCACTTTCTCCTCCATCATGGTGCTGTTGTTGGTGTCCATATAGCCGATGATGATGACGACGCTGCCGATGGCCATCATGATCAGGGCGATCACCGTGAAAGCCGTGATGAATATGGTCATCTTCATGCGGAATGACCGTTTCGGCCTCAGCAAGGACTCCTTGTGCCTTTTCTTTAGCAGGGCCGGGATTCCGATGACGGCCAGTGCCAGGAGCAGGAACAGGTAGGAGAAGGAGATGAGTGACGGGAACAGGCCGCGGGCCGGTCTGCTTACAGCTATCAGGTTGGTTCCGGGCAGCTTGTTGATGAAGACCACGTTGTCCTTGTAGAAATAGTGCGAGAAGCCGTCCTCGTATATGTTGACGTTGATTGAGACGGGAAAGTTGTACCGTCCCTGATGACTGGTCAGCCTGCCGTTGTGGTACCGTGCGACTGAATAGGGGTAGGCTATGGAGGACAGGGGGCGCGGGTTGTTCAGCAGAACCGAGGGATATCCGATGTTGTCCGAGCTTACCTTGGACTCGATCTCTATGTACATGTCGTACCTGACTTCTTTTCGGAAGATGCTGAATGCTCCCAGATAGCTTATGTAGTCCCGGAAATAGTCCAGATAATAGAATGCGGATACGTCTGTAAGCGGTATTCCGTAATTGTCTACGATCTCCTCGTAATGCCTGAAGCAGTTCTTGGGCGATGAATACTCGTCCGGCTTTATATTCTGGTAGGCATTGCATATGGTGAGGCGGATGTCGTATTCGGGCAGTATGTTGTAAAAATATCTTTCGGCCAGCCTGTTCAGGATGATGCCCTCGTAATCCTGATTGCCGATCAGTCTGCGGATAAACGGGTCGGATATGATGCTCTTCTCTATGGCCTGAAGCTGCATCTCCAGATTCAGATCTCTCTCAATGGCCATGCGTCCGGTGAGCACTCTGATGTTCTCGCATTCTTTCTGGAATCCGTAGATCCCGACGGCTCCGCTCATGTAGACTGCGACGGTCAGGATGTAGATAAGTACCGGTTTCTTGGAGTGTCTGCGTCTTTTCCGGAGATAGTGCTTACTGGCTGTCGGCACAAGTATATCCAGCAGAAACAGCACGGCAAGTGCCAGCAGACTGTATGCAAAATATGTTAAGACAGTATAATAGGAGATGTCGTTGATGCGGTACAGGTCGAAGTTGATGCTGGAGTTGAATATCAGCGAGCGGAATGTGTGGTGTATATATATAGCCAGTAGGATAGTGCTGATACCCAGTGCGGTTATCTTGGACTTCCGGATTATGGGCCGGGACGAGAAAATGTTCCTTATGACCGCCTTGCGGGACATGAAGACCACCGCGCAGTAGAGAAATATGAAAATGTGGAACAGCATCAGGGCACCGAACGAATTAAAGTACTCGTCGGCATAGATCATGGGAGAGAAAAAGTCGGAACTCAGCGGAACTCTGTTTACCATCATGGATGTGCATATCTGAAGTACCAGCAGGCCTCCCAGACCGAAAAACATGGTCCTGATGCCCTTGTTGGTGTGCTGATAGTAGATGATGGCAAGCGTAGCCAGCAGAAGGGCGAGCCATCTGAACGTAGAGGCGGTATCGTTGCCTGAGAGCGTATTGTCCCCGACTACGGAAAAGACCGGTGTTCCGTCCGACGTGTGGACGACGCTGGTCCCGTCGATATACGGAGGTACTGCCGAGAACTTGTCGTTAAGTCCCAGTTTTCTGTTACACGAGTTCTCCAGAGCGGCATTCTCAGATGGGTACTGTTCCATGACCTCGATGGCCGCGATTACGTACATGTTGCCCTGGCGGGCCGTCTTGATCACATACCATTTCGGACCGAGACTGACGTATTGGACATCATAATGGAGGAAGGCCAGCGGTATGTTGAATATGTTCTTGTTGCCCAGGTCGTGAATCCTGTACCATGAGGACGGTATGCCGATGTTGTCGTTGCTTATGGGGAAAGTGTTGACCCAGCTCTGCAGGGTGTTGCCGATATACCGGTAGAGGACCATGTCCTCCGGAAATTTCTCGTACCTTATCCATTCGTCAGCCGGGACCTCAAAGGCTTTGTCCACATATGACTGCAGTACTTTCTCTCTCTTGTGCAGTAGTTTCTCTACTTTCTGGGCTCTTCTGTCCTCTGAGGTCGGGTTGAACTGGAAAAACGAGAGGAGGAAACAGCATATGGCCATTGTCCACAAGATGGATGTCAGCTTGCGGGAGATATGTCCGAATATGTTTTTTACGGTACCGGTCATAGTCGTCATTCATTGTGGTATGGCTCGCCTTTGATTATTGTCATGGCCCTGTACAGCTGCTCCTCGAAGAACAGACGTATGATCTGGTGGGAGAAGGTCATATCCGACAGAGACAGTGTCTCGTCGGCCCGTTCCCTCACCTTGTCGGAGAAGCCGTAGGCTCCGCCGATGATGAAGACGAGGCTTTTGGTGCCTGTGTCCATCAGATGCCCTATGTGGCCGGCCCAGCCTGTCGAGGTGAAGCGGCGGCCTTTCTCGTCCAGTATCACGACCCGGTCTTCCGGCTTCACCTTCTTCAATATGAGCTCTCCCTCCCTGCGTTTTACCTCTTCATGGGAAAGGGATGAGGTGCTCTGGAGCGCAGGTACTTCTGTCCGTGAGAAATTGAGGTATCGGCCTATCCGTTTCTCGTATATGGACATACCTTCTCTTATATAGTCGAAGGTGGTTTTGCCTGTCGTTATCAGAGTGATTCTCATGTCGGTACAATATATCAGCCTACAAATGTAAGAAAATTTACAGCACAGTGGCCTGAATTTTGCTAAAGTAAGAGGACAAATATGGAATAACAGATGATGAGCAGACTGATTGCGATAACCGGATTGTTGCTTCTTTTCCCGTTCGTGTCATCGTCCCAGAGCATAAGAGTGTGCGAGGACGACGATGACAATAATGTGTTTATTCCGATTTCAAAGTATATGCAGAAAGGAGACGCGGATTGTCTGGCGGTATGGTTCGCTGACAATCTTCAGGTGGATGTCATGGGAACGGTCTCCAACTGCAGCCGCAATCAGGCCCGTCAGATTATCCGTAATTTCTTCACCAACTATACCCCGCGCTGCTTCGAGATAGTCTATAAGAGCGGCACCTATCCGATGAAGTATGCTGTCGGCAATCTGGACAGCGGAGGCAATATGTTCACGGTGACTATTCTGGTCAAGACCTACGACGCAGGCAACTACATTGAGCAGTTAAAAATCGAAAAGCAGTAGCCGCGTCTTATCGCTCAACCTGTCCCGCTGCGTGTGGCTGTCTTGCTTACCGCCGTCCGACGGCATAGGTCTCCATCAGGCCGGCCGGCATGATACCTGATATCGGTATTGCGCTTGCGAAAAATTTTGCGCCGGATCGGTCTGTGAGTGGCAATGCGTTTATTGTCAGGTTGTTGAGCTATGCAAAAGGTGCCCTGTTGAGGTTTGAAAGCCGGACAGGGCACCTTTTTATAAGGTTAAGTTATTGAGAGCCAGAGCAATCGCGCTCTAGCAGGATTCCCGCCGTGTGCGGTCAGAATCGTTGTTAAAATCTGTGGTCGCCAGAAAGGAAAGGCCGCCCTCCGGATCAGACTGTCATAATATGTGTTGAGAGCGGCCTTTCCATAAAATGTGCTAATCAAAGCGAGTCGAGCCACTGAAGGTATTCTTCCTCAGTCATACCGTAGGGCAGTTGAGTCATGTGGATTCCCCAATCGAAGAGGTCCGGGTCATCCGGGGTGTAGTAGACAGATATCTCTCTTGTCAGGGACTCGCTGGTGTTCTCCGAGAACGATACCTTGATGTTCCTTCCCTCTTGCCATATCCTGCACCATGAGTTTTCCCAGCAGTTGTCCTCGGCATTGAACACCACCGAACCGTATTCTACCTGCTCTCCTTTTTCTGTACTCAGATCGCAGATACTGAACCTGACTTCAGTGATGGAATAGCCTGTACGGCCTTCGGGAACGCATGTGACTGTCTGAGCGTTGCTGGAGACGTACTTGGGCACGTCAAATGGAAGGATCGGATCGAAGTCCCTACATCCAGTTGCGGCCATGGCCGCCGATACTGTGAAAAGCAGTATGTATAATGTCCGTTTCATGATCTGATTAAAGAGAGGTTGTGTGCTGTTATTCTTATTGTGCCAATTATTAGAATGTGTAAGTGAAAACCTTCGAGTACTTACTGGGCTCTGTCAGAGTATATGCCCTGCGGTCACAGATATTGTTCTGCTCCGGAGTGAAATGCCCGAACAGGTCGGTAGTCTCATGTGTGACGGAATCGGTCCCGTTGTATACGATGACGGCTTTGTACAGAGCCTCACGTGGAGTCGTACCGTTGTAGTCATACGGATGGACCCAGTTGAGGTCGAGGTCGACAGGCCATACCCCCATTGCCTCATGGAAGAATTCCTCAGTCTCTCCCGGGGCGAGGTGGATTATCTCAAGAGTGTCCCCGGCAGTGACACTTCCAACAATGGTGGATGTGTAGACCTGCATTACGCGGATGTCGCATTCGGAAGAGTTCTCGTAGACAAACCGCACTGAGTATCCGTAGTCAGTCTCAGTGTTGCATCCGGAAAATAAGACAATGACGGCAGATATAAGTGTAAATGCGGCTGCTGCGGTGAGAAGTTTCAGGATGGTTCTCATAAGGTATGGAATTTAAAATTATTGGGTTAATAGATGTTTACTAAAAAGATGCATAAAAGTCAGATATCGCTGCACGGTCAGTCGTAGTATAGTTCGATCTCGGTGATGATGCCGTTCTCATCGTAGTAGAACGCGGGATAGCAGTCCCACTCGATCCACGGCTCGTCGGGACTGCCCTCGGGTGCCCAGTATATGCGGCTGCGGTCTTCTTCCTCCAGGGTCTTGCCTCCCATGTCGTAGACCTTGCTTACGGGGTCTCCCACCCGTACATAGTCATTGACGGCGAACCTGTCCGAGTATAAAGTGAAGACGCAGATTTTAATGCTGTCGTTTCCGACATCACTGTATCCGAAATCATCGACTACATTCTTAGCTGCCCTGACATCGCTTAGGGAGAAATCCCCTGATGCCGGGGCCATGACCATGGTGGTATGATATACAAGGTATTTGTACACTACGTTGTCTTCCTCGTCAGGCTCACCTAGGGCGTCTATAATCTGCTCCCTTGTGTAGATTTTATATGTGTCCAGTCCGTTGATGCTGACGGAAGAGAAATCGTACTGCAGTGTGTCCTGCGCCGCAGCAGTGAGTATGCCTGCCGCAGTCATGGCTGCTGCCGCGGCGGAGAGAAGTTTTAGGATTATTCTCATTGCGATATTCTCTATAGTGTTAAATGGTTAATAGTCGTTATTGTTTATTTTGCTGTGTACTTTCAGCTGTGTTTCGTAAGTTTGTCCCCAAAGGTAAGCAAAATATACTTTCAGCGCAAGGAAAAAAGTTTCACATCGCAAATTTTATAATACTGGTTTACAGTGGTTTGTAAAAGTAGAAAATGTCGTGACTCTAAAAATGTTTCACATCGCCGCTTTCCACCTGCCCATCCCGGCCTTATCGGTACCGCTGTACGGTCAGGGCGTAACAAATCACATGTATCAGAACTCTTTTTCTGCGCAATACATACTTTGATGGTATGTGAAAGGAAAGGCCGCCCTCCGGATCAGACTGTCATAATATGTGTTGAGAGCGGCCTTTCCATAAGATACATGTTGGAGGATTCCTAGAAATTGAGCACGAGTCCCATGCCTCCTGACGGAGAGATGAATGACAGCTCGGCGGCCTTGTTGAGCTTGACTGTACCGACCGCATACAGTGGTATGCTCACCAGCAGCATTGTACCGCCGACAATAGCTCCGGTAATGGATACTACAGGGACATAGTTGGTCGGTTTCTCAGGGTTGACTGGGTGTGCGGCGTGGTTGATAAGGTCGAAGGCGAGAGTACCGACAACGATGCCGGCTCCGATTGAGCTTACGATGATGCCCGAGCGGAACAGTTTGTGTCCCTTGAGGTAGTATTCGTAGTATGTGTCACTGGACATGTACTGCAGTGCCGTAGATTTATCAATCTTTGCATCGCTTGATGTGAAAAGTTCTCCTCCTTTTCGGTAGACATGACTCTTTTCACCATTGATCAGTTGTGCGGAAGCCGTCAGACATGCAGTCATGGCAGTGAGTGCCGCCACCGCGTAGATGAATGCTTTTCTCATGGATAGATAATATTTGTCCGGTTAATAAAATAGAATAATCTTGTCAGAAGCGGTATCCGATACCAGCGGAGACAAGGCCGGTGTTCAGCGTTCCGACCTCGAAGCGTCCGTATAGCCTCTGTCCTACGGTGAGTCCAATGAGCCTGAGGTCAAATGTCGGCAGCAGTTTGGTGGAGCGTCCGGCGGCCTCCTCCGCGTTCTCCGCTCCGGCATTGGTGCTGACGATGCCCAGTCCTACCCCGACCCCGGAGTACATGCGTACCCATTTCCTGTTGAGCCAGTAGAACTTGACGTTGAACGTAGCGGTCGCCAGGTGCGTCCACTCGTCCCAAGCGTGTGAGTTGTCCTCCTTGTAGAGCATCCGGTAGCTGCCGTAGGAGTAGTTTACGCCAGCTCCGAGGCTGAGCCAGCTGAGGACGTTGTATCCGTACTCGGCCCTGAAAGTCGGCAGTACGGTCTTGTTCTCTCCGGTGACGATGTCGGACGGACTGATGAAGTTGAATCCGGCGAAAGCGTCACCGACTATACTTGCGGACCGGAACAGCGGTCCGTAAGGCAGTCCTACGCTGATGTCCACCTCCTGTGTGCCGGTGTAGTCCACCTTCTTGCCTTTGCTGTCCTGTGCGGACACAGATGGAATGAGCAGCATGAGCACTGCTGCAAGGATGAGTCTTCGTGTGAAATTCATATGAAATCGGTTTGAACGGTTAATAAATCTTTCTAAAAAGATGCATAAAAGTCAGATATCGCTGCACGGTCAGTCGTAGTACAGTTCTATTTTAATGATTATGCCGTTCTTATCGTACCAGAATGCGGGGTTGTACATCAAGTCCTCATCCTCTATGTAATCCGTTACGTATGAAGCCCAATACAGTTTGCCGCCGCCATCATTATTCTTGATGTCTCTGACACTTCCTCCCATGTCGTAGACCTTGGTTACAGGGTCTCCCACGCGGATATAGTCATTTACGGCGAATCTGTCCGAGTTTAAAGTGAAGACACAGAATCTGATGCTGTCCCGTCCATGGATTCCTCCAAATCCGATACCGTCTGATACTTTTCTGGCGACCCTGAAATCGCTTTCTATGGGATTGGATGCCGGGGTCATGATCATGGTTGTATAATATACGAAATAGCTGTACACTACGTTATCCTCTTTGTCAGGTTCACCAAGGGCATCTATAATCTGCTCTGTAGTGTAGTATCTGTCCAGAACAAGTCCGTTGATACGGACGGCGGAGAAATCGTACTGCTGTGTGTTCTGCGCAGCAGCGGTGAGTATGCCAGCTAATGCTGCTGCTATAATGCATATGATGAGTTTTGATAAATCTTTCATGGTGCGGATTTAATCGTAATATAGTTCAATCTTAGTGATGATGCCGTTCTTATCGTACCAGAATGCGGGGTTGTACATCAAATCTTCATCCTCTATGTAATCCGTTACGAATGAAGCCCACCAATACAATTTGCCACCGCCGTCAGTATTCTTGATGTCTCTGACACTTCCCCCCATGTCGTAGACTTTGCTTACAGGGTCTCCCACCCTGACATAGCCGTTGACGGCGAACTTGTCCGAGTTTAAAGTGAAGACACAGAATCTGACGCTGTCCCGTCCATGGATTCCTCCAAATCCGAAATCATCGACAACATTTCTTGCTGCCCTGACATCGCTCAGGGAGAAGTCTCCTGAGGCCGGGGCCATGGCCATGGTGCTGTTGTATACAAAATAGCTGTACACTACGTCATCCTCTTCGTCAGGTACTCCCAGAGCGTCAATAAGTTGTTCCCTAGTGTAGTATCTGTCCAGTTCCAGTCCGTTGATGCTGACGGTGGAGAAATCGTATTGTTGTGAGTCCTGCGCCGCGGCAGTGAGTATGCCTGCCGCAGTCATGGCCGCTGCCGCTGCGGAGAGAAGTTTTAGGATTATTCTCATTGCGATATTCTCTCTAGTGTTAAATGGTTAATAGTCGTATTGTTTATTTTGCTGTGTACTTTCAGCTGTGTTTCTTAAGTTTGTCCCCAAAGGTAAGCAAAATATACTTTCAGCACAAGGAAAAAAGTTTCACATCGCAAATTTTATAATACTGGTTTACAGTGGTTTGTAAAAGTAGAAAATGTCGTGACTCTAAAAATGTTTCACATCGCCGCTTTCCACCTGCCCATCCCGGCCTTATCGGTACCGCTGTACGGTCAGGGCGTAACAAATCACATGTATCAGAACTGTTTTTCTGCGCAATACATACTTTGATGGTATGTGAAAGGAAAGGCCGCCCTCCGGATTAGACTGTCATAATATTTGTGGAGAGCGGTCCTTCCTGACATCGTGCTTGTCCGTCAGAATGCGAGGCCGATTCTGTACTGGATGTACGGTGCCACGTACCAGTCGATCTGCCATCCTATGCGTGCTCCGACGGAGAACTCGCCGAACCAGTTCTTGCCCCATACCCTTCTGATGCCGTACATGGGCGTGATGCTTACATCGACACGCGAACTGAAACTCAAATCCTCGAACTCGCTTATATCGGGGATGAATCTGTTCCCGAGTGCGGTCTGTACTTTCAGCGCGACGAAGTCGGCGGAGTTCTTGTACGTGCTCTTGCCGAGTCTTTGGCGTCTGTCGAAGTTGGTGTAGAACCTGGGCTCCACGTTTACACCGAGCTTCATGGCGGCACTATATCCAAAGGAGAAATAGTCGTTAAAGACATAGATACCAGCCGGAACGAGTCCCGCCCTGAAGACCATTGAGAAACTTCCTCCGAGCTTCTGCTCGTATCCGTACTCGAGTCCGAGAATCTGCATGGAGATGGTGTGGTTGGACACCGCAGCGGTTTTTTGCACGGAGGCGGTGTCTTTCACAGGTTCAGCCGCTGCCACCGTGAGCACGGTGGTAATGAGGGCTGTGCAGATGGTGAATAACTTGATAAGTCTCATGTTCGTTAAAAAGTTGTAGAGAAAAGATTAGATATACGGCCCGCGGCAGGTATGCATTGGACCGTATATACGCGGATAGATTAAGTGAAGTTACTTTTTGCCGGATTCTTGATTGGATACGGTGTAGGTTTACAGGGACTCGTACCATTCGATGTATTCCTCCTCGGTCATGCCGTATGGCAGTTGAGTCATGTGGACTCCCCAGTCGAAGAGGTCAGGGTCGTCAGGGGTGTAGTCGATAGATATCTCTCTTGTCATGGACCCGCTGGTGTTCTCCGAGAACGATACATTGATGTTCCTTCCCTCTTGCCATACCCTGCACCATGAGTTCTCCCAGCAGTTGTCCTCGGCATTGAACACCACCGAACCGTATTCTACCTGCTCTCCTTTTTCTGTGCTCAGATCGCAGATACTGAACCTGACTTCAGTGATGGAATAGCCTGTACGGCCGTCGGGAACGCACGAGACCGTCTGAGCGTCGCTGGAGACGTACTCGGGCGCGTCAAATGGAAGAATCCGATTTGTCTTCATGCATCCCGTCGCAACCATGGCGAAAGTCAGTAATAACAAACGCTGTATCATTGTATCAAAGTGAGTAAGTTATGGTTCTGTAGTTCCATGTGTATTTTGCCTTAGTTGTACTGGAGTTCTCATCCACGCCGTTCTCCGTACTTATACGATTGGTCGTGTCGAAGACCCCCTGGCTGTAGTATCCGTCGCTCTGACCGTGCCATCCCCAGTTGATGTGGAAGAGGTTCTGCCTGCTTGTCTCTCCGTTCGAGAGCTTGACCTTGTCTCGCACATACAGGCCGTCGATGACCCATGCGTGTCCATCCTTGAGACCTTTTGATCCGAAAGTTAATAAGTGTTTCATTTTTGAAATTGAATTTAAGTATCGCAAAATTATACGAAACGGATATTACGCCCAAATCAGAAGTCTAACGCGCGTGTTTTTAGATGACTGATATTCAGTTTATTGCAAATGGGTGTTTGAGAAAAGTCTGACGCTGTGATTATCGGGTCTGACGCAATCTGTCAATAAGCTGCCGGAGATGGGTGTCTATGTTGACATCGTGCTCTCCAAGCCCGAGTTTTTTTCGGATACCGCTGCTTACGGAGTAATGTCTGGCGAGGCCGAGATACTGCCCTATCTCGTTTCCCCGCAGTCCTAAGAGGTACAGGTTGCAGAAGTCTCTCTCCCGTTCGGAAAGTCCGTGCTCTGTCAGATACGACTCCAGTTCGGGATATGTCATGGAGGTGTACTGCCTCAGATAGTCCAGCAGCATCTGCCTGTTGTCCACGACAGACTTTATCTCGCTTTCGGATGTGTCGGATATCTTTCCGTAGATGATGACCGAGACGAGGAGTTTGAAGAAGATCTGCATCCGCTTGGTAATCATACTCCGCAGTTCGTGGTTGTCCGTAGTCTTGCTTTTCAGCTCGGAGAGCACGGACTCGTATTGCTTCTGAATCGTGTCGTTTGCGGACGACAGCTCTTGATAGGTCATCTCCAGTGCCTGCATCCGGGTCACGGCCTTTGTGTATCTGTTCTCCGCTTTCAGTCTGGCATTGCGGGAGCGGAGTATTATCAGATAAGCCGACAGTGCGATGATGACGATGATAAGTGCCGAGGCAACGAGGGATATGGTGAGTCTGTAGTGTTTCCTTTCAGCCTCCAGCTGTTCCTGCACATATTTCGTATCGTCGTTGACAGCAGCCTGTCTTTTTTTCACTTCAAGATTTGTATATTCGTTTAGGTATTGGAATGCTTTGTTATAATCGCCTTTCTCTTTCCAGATGTATGAGAGGAGAAGCCAGTAACTTAATTCTGTTTGGAAAACTGGGTCTGGAGGCGTAAGAGCAGTAAGGGCTGAGTCGGGCTCCCCTATCCGATGCCAGGCTAAGGCTATGGCTATGCGGTCCTGGTATGCGGGGTCGGTGACTGTCGACAGGTATTCGTCCAACGTGGTTCTGATAAGCCTCACCGAGTCTTTCGGCAAAGTGTTGAGATATTCCCCGAAGTAGTAGCCCTTCGTCTCCTCCGAGATATGTGGAAAGACCTGTCGGGCATCGTTCAGGTACTGTCGTGCCCTTATGGTGTCCTTAAGTATAAAGCTGATATTTGCAGCAGTAATCATCTTGTCTGCATACCAGTTGGTGTCCGCAGCTTCGAGATAGGATTCCGCAGCATTGACGGAAGCCGACAGTGCGGATTCGAACTGATAAACGCTGTAGTAGATGGCCGTCATGGCTGTGTACAGTCTGCCGGCCATCCCGGCATCGTCACACTTTGATGCATATTTCTCGGCATTGACGAAGCATCGCATCGCGCTTTCGTTGTCACCGGCATTCTGGTATATCCGTCCGAGATAGTACTGTGCCTTGAGTCTGTCATCCGGACTGCCGTGCCTGGCGTAGTATCTGACGGCAGGCTTTATGATGCTGTCGGTGGAGAGGTCAATCCAGTTCTTGTCGAGGGCCTGGGAGTAAAGCAGTGCGTGCCGTGCCTTGGCTCCGCGTGTGCGCAGGCGGCTGCGGTCGAGGGTATCGAGCAGGGCGAGCGCGGAGTCCGGATGAGCTTCCATGACGGCCTCGGCCCAGTCCAGTTCGGTCACGACGGCACTGTCGTCCACGCAGGACATCACAGCACAACAGGTCAGCACTGCGGCAGTTATCCTGATCAGCATATGTGACAGTCTTAATCTCACGTGGCAAATATACGCAGAAGCCGAGAGCAATGCAAATGAACTTGTTCGGTTTGCACTGCCGAGGCGTGAACAGTATAAATGACGAAGTCAAATATAGCAAGAAGCCGAGAGCAATGCAAGTTCACTTGCGATTGCCGAGGCGCAACAGTATTGAGGGGCGGTTGTGCTGGCAAGATGCTGACTGCTGGCTCTCGCATCGGGACGTGAAATACAAGTTTTTCTGCAGTATATTGATTGACAGCGATTTGGAAAACCATGTGCGATTTACGGTCGCTCACAACATGGCGAAAAATGCAGGCCGTCTTACAAGCGCCTTGATATTAGGTGTATACGAAGCGGCCTGCATTTCTCAGGATGGTGCTTTGTAAGCTCTATTTCTGGCGCATGAAGATGCGTATGGGGCAGCCGGTGAAGTCGAAGTGGCTGCGCAGCTTGTTCTCCAGGAATCTCTTGTACGGTGCCCCGATGTACTGGGGCAGATTGCAGAAGAAGGCAAATGACGGACAGGGCGTCGGCAGTTGGGTGATATACTTGATCTTGATGAACTTGCCCTTTGTGGAGGGGGGAGGATAGTTGTCTATCTCCTCGAGCATAACCTCGTTCAGAGTGGATGTGGGAATCTTCTTGGAGTAATTGTCATAGACCTTGGCCGCCGCGTCCAGCACATCGAGGATTCTTTGCTTTTTGATGACCGATGTGAAGATGACGGGGATATCGCTGAAAGGCGCGAGCCGCTTGCGTATGGCCTCGGCGTATTCCTTCATGGTGTTGCCGGTCTTGTTCTCTATCAGGTCCCATTTGTTGACCGCCACCACGCAGCCTTTGCTGTTGCGCAGGATGAGATTGAAGATGGACATATCCTGAGCCTCGACTCCGTATTGGGCATCGATCATCAGGATGCAGATGTCAGCGTGCTCTATGGCCCTGATGGCCCTCATCACGGAGTAGAACTCCAAGTCCTCGTTGACCTTGCTTTTCTTGCGCAGTCCGGCGGTGTCCACCAGGATGAACTCGTGTCCGAATTTGTTGTAGTAGGACTCCACCGCGTCCCGGGTCGTCCCGGCCACGGGGGTTACGATGTTGCGCTCCTCTCCGAGGAAAGCGTTGGTGATGGATGACTTGCCGGCGTTGGGCCTGCCTACTATGGCGATACGGGGTACTCCCGCGTGCTCTTCCTCCTCCTCTTTGGAGTCGGGCAGCATGGACACGAGCCGGTCCAGCATGTCGCCGGTGCCGCTGCCGTTGGCCGAGGAGATGTCCCACGGGTCGCCCAGCCCCAGGGAGTAGAACTGGTATGAGTCGAAGCGCTTGTCCGCCGAGTCCACCTTGTTGACCACCAGCAGGACGGGCTTATCACTGCGGCGCAGGATATCGGCTATCTCCTCGTCGAAATCGGTGATGCCGGTGCCCACTTCCACTAAGAACAGGATGACATCGGCCTCCTCGATGGCTATCATCACCTGCTTGCGTATCTCCTCCTCGAACACGTCTTCGGAGTTGACCGTATAGCCTCCTGTATCCACTACAGAGAATGTCGTGCCGCACCACTCGCACTTGCCGTAATGGCGGTCGCGCGTTACACCAGCCGTCTCATCGACGATGGCCTGCCGCATACCGACAAGCCTGTTGAAAAGGGTTGATTTGCCCACGTTGGGCCGTCCTACTATGGCAACTAAACTCATACTCTATTGTTTATCAGATATATTGCATCCAGTACCGTTCAAGTTCAGGCCGCAGCTTCCGCAGGAGCCGCTGCAGCCGCCGGTGCTTCCTTTCTTCGGGCCCCACAGCCTCATCTCCTCCTCGCGGGCGCAGATGATGCCCCTCTTGCGGAGCTCCTTGTTGTGCTCTATCTCTCCGTCAGGAAAAGGCTTCTTCCTGAAGATGATGTTGAAGCACATGATGAATACCGCAAAACCGACGAATACTATGGCCGCTATCAATATTTCCATATCTTACATTGTTTTTGGCTCCACCCATTTGCTGCGGTCAAGCAGCGGGCAGGAGCTGACCGTTATCTCAGGGGCCAGCTGATGGACCTTGAACGCGGCTGCCTTTCTAAGCCGCAGGATCCTTTCCACCAAGGCCTTGTCCACACCTTCCTGCAAAATCTGTTCCGCGCTCCTGCCTCCTTCATTGAGGCTGTAGAGTACAGGGTCCAGCACATCGTAGGGCGGCAGGGAGTCTGTGTCCTTCTGTCCGTCACGCAACTCGGCCGAAGGGGCCTTGGTGATGGTGGACAGGGGGATCAGCTCTTTCTCCCGGTTGATATACGCCGCCAGTTCGTACACCTCGGTCTTGTAGAGGTCCGCGATGACCATCAGGGAGCCGCACAGGTCCCCGTACAGGGTGCCGTAGCCCATCGACAGCTCGCTCTTGTTGGTGGTGTTCAGCAGCAGGGCTCCATGCCTGTTGGAGTAGAGCATCAGTATGGTGCCGCGGATGCGGGCCTGAAGGTTCTCCTGGGTGGTGTCCCAGTGGAAATCCCCTTCGAACAGCGGCTCGGTCTCCTTGATGAACCGGTCGTAGACGGCCCCGATGGGGATGATGTGGTACTTGATGCCGAGGTTGTCCGCCAGTTCCACGGCATCGTTGACCGAGTGTACGGTAGACCAGGAGGATGGCATGAGGATGCCGGTGACATGGTCCTTGCCCAGGGCCTCCGCAGCTAGGGAGGCCACTACGGCCGAGTCAATGCCGCCTGACAGGCCGAGCACGGCCCGGGACATTCCCGCCTGAGCGAAGAAGTCCCGGACAGCCCGTACTATCCTGTCGTGTATGTCTTCTACTCTAGAACCCGAAAGCATCGCTTATGGACTTGTAGTTGTAGATGCGGTCAATGACCTCTGCGAACATGTCCGCCACGGACAGGACGGTGAATTTGGAGAGGTCCGTACCGGCGGGGGCTCTAAGGGGAAGGGTGTCGGTAACAACCACCTCCTGAAGGGCGGACTTGTTGATGCGCTCGTAGGCCTGGCCGGAGAATACCGGATGGGTGGCCATGGCCCTTACGCTGAGTGCGCCTTTCTCCATAAGCATGTCGGCTGCTTTTGTTATGGTGCCGGCTGTGTCTATCATGTCGTCGATGATCACGATGTTGCGTCCCTCGACGTCACCGATGGCGGTCATGGAGCCTACCACGTTGGGCCTCTCACGCGACTTGTGGCAGATGATCATGGGGCAGCCCAGTACGCGGGAGTAGGCGTTGGCCCTCTTGGCGCCTCCCATGTCCGGGGCGGCTATGGAGAGGTTGTCCAGCTGCATGTCCCTCAGGTAAGGCAGGAAAATGGTGCTTGCGTATATGTGGTCTACCGGAAAATCGAAGAATCCCTGGATCTGGTCGGCATGCAGGTCGGTGGTGATCACGCGGTCGCATCCTGCGGCTACAAGAAGGTTGGCCACCAGCTTGGCTCCGATGGAGACTCTGGGACGGTCCTTGCGGTCCTGACGGGCCCAGCCGAAGTAGGGGATGACGGCAATGACCTTGTAGGCCGATGCCCTGCGGGCCGCGTCAATCATGAGCAGGAGCTCAAAGAGGTTGTCCAGCGGCGGAAATGTGGACTGGACTATGAATGTGGTGGTTCCGCGGACGGATTCGTTGAATGCCGGCTGGAACTCGCCGTCGCTGAAGTCGGTTACTACTGAGTCTCCAAGCTCGAGACCGAGGGATTTGGCGATTCTCTCAGCCAGATAGCGTGAGCCTCTGCATGAGAAGATCTTGATGCTGTGTGTGTGGTTGGCAGTGTGTTTCATATCGTATCAGTGTTTCGTGTATTACTTGGTTGTTGGTATTCTGTTGTTTTTCAGGTCAGCCTCTATAAGGTCCAGTACAGCGTCCTTTCCGGTCTTCTTCTCGGAGGATGTGGGGATGACTGTAATGCCGGGCTTTATTGCGTCCAGACTGGCCTGTATGGATGCTGCGTTCCTCTCCAGTGCGGACTTGGACAGCTTGTCGCTTTTTGTCAGTATGACGGTGAAAGGGATGTTCGCTCCGGCTACTGCGGATATGAAGCTGCGGTCTATCTCCATCATCTCGTGCCGCGAGTCCAGCAGTATGAACAGCATGGCCAGCTCCTCGGAGTGACTCACGTAGTCCTCTATCATGGCTTTCAGCGTGGCCTGCGCCTTCTTGGAGGCCTTGGCGAAGCCGTAGCCCGGCAGGTCTACCAGATACCAGCTGTCATTGATGAGGAAGTGGTTGACCAGTATGGTCTTGCCTGGCATGGCCGAGGTCTTCGCCAGGCTCTTCTGAGCGCACAGCATGTTGATGAGCGAGGACTTGCCGACGTTGGACCGTCCGATGAAGGCGTACTCGGGTGCTCTGAGTTTCGGCTTCTGCTCCACTTTTGTGCTGCTTCCCTTGAATATGGCTGTCTTGATAATCATTCTGCTTTAAAACGGCAAAAATAGCAAAATTTTCCACTCCCTCCCAATACTTTCTTTGGCGTATTTGTGTTAAATTTGTTCGTGGAATAAAATATGATAAATGGTATGCGGGAATATATTTCATTGGCGCAGTTGTTGATGAGGGTGAAAGGCGCAGTGGCCGAGGCACTTCCAGGGCCCGTGTGGGTGAAAGCCGAGATACATGAGCTGAGGATTCACGGCAACGGGCACTGCTATATGGAACTGGTGGAGAAGGGTTCGGGCCGGGATGTGTTCAGCGCGAAGGTGTCGGCTGTCATCTGGCGGTCCAGGCGCGCGCTGGTGGAGGCGGCTTTCTATCAGGGAACCGGGCGCAGGCTGGAGGCCGGTATGACAGTGCTGGTGCAGGTGCGGGTGCAGTATTCGGAACTATACGGTATGAGCCTGAGTGTCGAGGACATTGATCCTGCTTTTACACTGGGGGAGGTGGAGCTGGCCCGGCAACGTACTTTGGAAAGGCTTTCCCGAGAGGGGCTTCTGGAGTTGAACAAAGCCCTGCCCATGCCCGGTCTGCCGAGAAGGTTTGCCCTGATAACTTCCGAGACGGCCGCCGGTTACGGGGACTTTATGAATCATCTTTACGATAACGGCTACGGATTCCGTTTTTATACAAGGTTGTATCCGGCTCCGATGCAGGGAGCTGCGGCTCCGGCCGGAATTATAGACGCTCTGAACAGCGTGCTGGATGACCTGGCCGAGGGGGCTGAGTATGATGCGGTGCTGTTGCTGCGCGGAGGCGGGGCGGTAGCGGATCTGGTGTGCTTTGACGATTACGACCTGGCGGTCAGTATTGCCCGCTTTCCGCTGCCGGTGCTGGTGGCCGTGGGACATGAGCGGGACAGGCATATCTGTGACATGGTGGCGGCCAGGTCTCTCAAGACCCCGACTGCCCTTGCCGACTACATAGTGGATGCTTTCGTGGCAGAGGACGCTTCCCTGACGGCTCTGTCCGACCGTCTGCGTTCGTCGGTCACGCTCAGGATGGAGAATCTGCGCCTGCGTCAGGAGCAGACGGCCCGTCGGCTCCAGTCCGGGACGGCCATGCGCTGCCGTCTGGAAGGCAACCGTATGGATATGCTGCTCATGCGTGTCAGGAAAGGAGTGACGGTGCGTTCCGGCAATGAGCAGAACGGACTGAACATGTTGTGGATGAGAGCCAGGAGCGGTGTGACTCTGCGTCTTAAGGCGGAGTCGGGCAGATTGGACATGCTGGAGCTCCGCATCCGCAAGGGTGATCCTGTGGCCATGCTCCGGCCCGGCAGCGCCTATGTGCTGCGCGGAGGGCGTCCGGTGGAGTCTGCCGCCCTCCTCGCGCCCGGAGACAGCATAGACCTGCTTCTGAGTGACGGCACCGCCCGCTGCCTCGTCGAGGACATCCGTCAGCAGAAATAAGCAGTGATTGGCTACAGGCTTTTAGCCAATGAACATCCCGCAGGTGTCTGCTGTGACTCCTTCGGAAGGAGTGGCGCATTCCCGTCTTTTTGACACTCCTTCCGAAGGAGTGATCGGTTCAAGAACATGCAAGGTAATGATGCCGGCCGGGCGTAAACAGCTTTAGGGATATTTACTGGTGTTTTTGCAGAGTGCTTGATTTACAATGACTTTTATCGCTGAATATCAGCCATATGAGAAAATAACGGTACAACTATCAGTTAAGGAAAAGAGGGAGTGAAAAAATTGCTTTGAGGGAATGAAAATTTTAGAAAAGACTTGAGTTTGAGCTGTAATATTTAACTAAATATTAACAGTTCATTAGTGTTTTTTGTAGGTGGTGGACGCCTTGAGGTAAAAATGTCGGCTAATACGGATTTAGGTGACTAACAATCCACCAAGTGAATAGAGAACGAGGAACCTACAAGCACAATAGCTTCAAATATCATTCATGGAGAGTGTGTATTCACCTGATTATTACTACTTTTGCAGAGAGAAACAAAAAAATACCTAAAATAAATCGCGTTTATGAAACTTTCGGGGCTAAATCTGCATCTAACGAGGCAAAACAAACGAAGTATGACAGACCCACCAACTAACGAAAGGGATTTTGCCTCGCTCATAAAGCAGCACTCCCGAATTATCAACAAGGTCAGCTATTTCTATGCTACCGACAAATTGCCGTTTGATGACCTTCGGCAAGAAATCTATGTCAACATCTGGCTGGGATTAAAACAGTTCCGAGGTGACAGCAAAATATCTACATGGATTTATCGGGTAGCAGTAAATTCGGCATTCATGGCCTTGCGTTCGTCAAAATCAAACATAGAAACTGCATCGGTTGATTTTGGTCTGCTCGACCTCTCTTCCGAGATTGACGATGCGCAAAAGGAGAATCTTCAAGTTCTACACTCACTAATTAATAGACTTGAAGATATGGAGAAAGCTATCATACTCCTTTGGCTTGATGAGTATTCGTATGATGAAATAGCTGATACACTTGGCATTAAACGCAATACTGTTGCAGTTAAAATCCACCGTATTAAAGACAAACTTTCAAAACAGATGTAATATGAAACTCAACGAACTTAAAAAAAGCATGTCAACGCTTGAGCAGGTGCTCGCCAAGACAAACACTGATATAAAGATAAACGTGTCAGCCTCCAAAACAGCGCAGACCAAGATACTAAAAGAATTCCGCAAGGCATATACATCTTTGCTCTTAGTAGCTATTATATTTGTGGCTGCGGCAATCTACAACATCAATCCAATCTCGTTTCCTCTCTATCTGAAAATATACCTGTCTTCGTTCCTCGCTATCGGTGCAATATGGTACATTTATCTGTACTGCAAATTAAAGAGCATCAACATAGCCGTCCTCTCTCCCAAACAACTTTTTTCAAAAACTGCAACTATCAAGTTGCTGACATTATCGGGTGAAATATTCATCGGCATGTGTCTTGTTTTCTTTTTCGCCCTTCTTTTGCCGAGCGTATGGACTTTTCACCGTATTGGCTTCTGGATAATGACAATTGGACTGATTTTAGGCATTGTTTACAGCATATTCCATTATTGGCCGCAATACATAAAACTGTTCCGTGACCTCAATTCCATAAAGGAATAAATCCAGTCTATTCATACTCTTCAAGAAAGCCGCTCACAATCCGAGCGGCTTTCTTATATCGTAAACCACCTATTGCAGTCCCCTTAAAGGAAAGTTGAAAATGCGAAGGACTTGTCCATGAACGTATCACGCACGGACTGCTTGTAGTTAGCTGCTGGAATGAGCCGCCGTTTCGCCGGGCTGCCCATTGCTTTCTTCTTTCCCTCCTGTCGTGTGAGGGCTGTTTCTTCTGTCGTTTGCATATCTTCTTTCATCTTCCCTTTTGTCTTTTTCCCCTGCTTGGCGAATACTGAAACGCTCCGCTTGCAGTAGGTTGTTTCCTTAATCATCAGGAAGAAATCCTCCTTGGTGATTAGCGTAATGTGGTATGTTATCCTGCAAGCCCGGAGACAGCATAGACCTGCTTCTGAGTGACGGCACCGCCCGCTGCCTCGTTGACTCTGTCAGGAGCGACAAGTGTGGTGGAAATTAAAAAAATCAAGAATGTTTCCTGAAAAGGAACGGAATTTGTTACATTTGCATTAGATTAAAGTTGTATGGTAGGACGGGAAAGATTTAAAGTGTTGTATTTGAAAGAGGCGGTAGAGTTTTTAGAGTCATTGGATGGAAAGGCCAGGGAAAAAATAGTCTTTAACATCAGTAAGGCGATGCATGTGGTGGATAAAGATTTGTTTAAGAAGATGGGAGACTCTGACATATGGGAATTCCGCACTTTATATAGGGGGATTGCGTATCGCCTTTTAGCCTTTTGGGATACAGAGTCGGAGACACTTGTGGTTGTGGCGCACGGGTTTGTGAAAAAGACTCAGAAAACGCCTAAAAGAGAGATAGAAAGGGCGGACGGGATAAGAAAACGATATTTTGATTTTAAAAGAAAATACAATGGAGAAAATCGGTAATATGGAGCTCTTTACTCATGAAGAGGTGTTGGATCGGGTTGTTGGAGAAAAAGGTACTTCTGCACGTGCGGAGTTTGATCAGAGGATGGATGAATTTCTTATAGGGGACGCTATCAGGCATACGCGGGAAGCCAACCATCTGACACAGGAACAACTTGGAGAGCTTATGGGAGTGAAGCGGGCTCAAATTTCAAAGATTGAAAGTGGAAAAAGCATTACTTATTCCACTATTGTAAGAGCTTTTAAAGCCATGGGCGTAAAGACCGCCAGTCTGGATATGGGAGCGATGGGCAAGGTCGCGTTGTGGTGATTATAGACCAAATCAAAGATAATGGAAATGGAGAATATGAAGTATGAGGAGGCGCTCGGGCGTCTGGAGAAGATAGTGGCGGAGATAGAGAATCCGCAGACCGCCGTCGGAGATATACCGGCGAAGGTCAGGGAGGCGGCCGCGCTGCTGGCATACTGCCGCAGGATGCTCAAGGAGAGCGAGGAGAGTATCGGCAGGATACTTGAGGAACAGTAACCGCCGGGCGGGTGTGTCCCGAAAGCCTGCCGGAACGGCTGGGTGTGACGGAATATTGAAGTACGATAAAAACGACAGAAGTTATGATTTACGATGCGGATCCGTATCTGGCCCCGTACCGGGAACAGATAGACAGACGTTACAGAAACATAGTGTTTCAGAAGCAGGAGACGGCCGGTTATGGCCGCAGGCTCACCGATGCGGTGAACAATCATCTGTACTACGGAGTCCATCGGGAGAAGGACAGTGTGGTGTTCCGCGAGTGGGCTCCCAATGCCACGGCCGTATACCTGATAGGAGACGTCAATGGGTGGCGGAAGGATGAGCGTTACCGCCTTGCCGGTATCGGGAGCGGTGACTGGGAGCTGCGTCTTCCGGCAGCGGAGATGCCGCACGGCTCACTGTTCAAATGGTACGTGGAGTGGAACGGCGGCGGCGGCGAGAGGCTTCCGGCCTATGCGGTCCGCTGTGTCCAGGATCCTGAGACCAAGGTATTCGCAGCCCAGGTGTGGCTGCCTTCGAAGAGATACCGCTGGAAGCACGGATTTGTGCCTCATAACGGCAATCCTCTTATCTACGAGGCCCATATAGGCATGAGTTCCGAGCAGGAGAAGGTCGCTTCTTTCGACGAATTCCGTCGGAATGTACTGCCGCGTGTCCATGAGCTGGGCTACAACACCCTGCAGCTTATGGCCCTGCAGGAACATCCCTATTACGGGTCGTTCGGCTATCAGGTCTCTAATTTTTTCGCCCTCAGCTCGCGTTTCGGCACTCCGGAGGAGTTCAAGGCTCTGGTAGACGAGGCGCATGGCCTGGGCATTGCAGTGGTGATGGATATCGTGCATTCCCATGCCGTGGACAACGAGGTGGAGGGCATAGGCATGCTGGACGGTACAGACTGCATGTACTGCCACAGCGGACCGAGAGGCCGTCATCCTGCATGGGGCTCCAGATGTTTCAATTACGGCAAGCCGGCCACGGTGCATTTCCTGCTCTCGAACATCAAGTTCTGGATGGAGGAGTACCATATCGACGGCTTCCGCTTTGACGGAGTGACCAGCATGATATACCTGGATCACGGCCTGGGCAGGGACTTTACGGACTATTCCTGCTATTTCGACGGAGGTCAGGACGAGGATGCGCTGACTTATCTCGGGCTGGCCAATATCCTGGTCAAGGAGATCAACCCCAAGGCCATAACCATAGCCGAGGACGTGAGCGGTATGCCGGGTCTGGCGGCTCCCCTCAGGGACGGCGGTACAGGTTTCGACTTCCGGCTCAGCATGGGCATAGCCGACCACTGGATCAAGTGGATAAAGGAGCGCCGGGATGAGGACTGGAGCATGGGGGAGATATACTATGAGCTGACCAACAAGCGTCAGGACGAGCGTACCGTCAGCTATGCGGAATGTCACGACCAGGCGCTTGTGGGGGACAAGACGATCATCTTCCGGCTGATGGACAAGGAGATGTACACGGCCATGAACAGAGGCTCGCAGAATCTGACGGTGGAGCGAGGCATGGCCCTGCACAAGATGATACGCCTGGTGACCCTGGCTACGGCCGGGGACGGATACCTCAATTTCATGGGCAATGAGTTCGGCCATCCCGAGTGGATAGACTTTCCGAGAGAGGGGAACGGCTGGTCGTATTTCTACGCCCGCCGGCAGTGGTCTCTGGCCGACAATCCCGATCTGCGGTACGGTCAGCTGCTGCAGTTCGACAAGGCCATGATACATCTTTTCTCGGAGAATGGAATACTGAGGGACAGACCTGTCCAACTTTATGTGGATGAGCGGCAAAAAGTTTTGATTTTTGGCAGAGGATATTTTATCTTTGCACTGAATTTCCATCCTGAGCGTTCTGTCTCAGATTTCAGGTTCCGCGCTGCGGCCGGAGAGTACAGGCAGGTGCTCGATTCCGATGATCCGGTGTTCGGAGGTTTCGGTAGAAATGATGGAAGTGTGTCTCACTTCACCGTGAGAGAAGGGGACTGCGACCTGCTGTCACTCTATCTGCCCAGCAGGTCGGCCATTGTCCTGAAAAGACATTAATTATACAATATATGTCGTATCTTAAATTTGACAAAGCAGAGTTGGTGAACCTGGAGTATTCCCTGGTTCGGGAGATTCTCGCCACCAACAAGACCGGCGGATACCTCAACACCACCATTGTCGGTTGCAACACACGGAAATACCACGGTCTTTTCGTACTCCCCGTCAAGAATTTCGACAGCAGAAGGTATGTCCTCCTGTCATCTCTGGACGAGACCCTGATCCAGCATGACAGGGACTTCAACCTCGGCATCCGCTGTTACGGCAAGAACAATTATGAGCCGCGCGGACACAAGTACATAGTGGACTTCGAGTTCGACAGGTATCCCGTCATCACCTACCGCGTCGGAGGCATCCTGATGAGCAAGTCTTTCCTCTTTCTGCACAACAAGGAGCAGTTGCTCATAAAGTACACCCTGCTGGATGCACATTCGGCCACTACGTTGCGTCTCAGGCCGTTCCTGGCATTCAGGGAGATACATGCGCTGACCCATGCCAATGACGCCGCTGACCGTAACTACGCTGCTGTGGACGGAGGCGCGGCTTTCAGACTGTATGACGGATTTCCCGCCGTCAATATCCAGATAAACCGTAAGAACGACTATTTTCATAATCCGGACTGGTATTACAATGTCGAGTACCAGGAGGAGAAACGCAGGGGCTTCCCCTACGAGGAGGACCTGTTCACTCCGGGATATTTCGAGCTTCCTATAAAGAAAGGCGAGTCCGTGATAGTCTCGGTCTCCACGTCCCCGGCGGCGGTCAAGGGACTGGCGGGAGTATTTACCAGGGAGGAGGCCAGTAGGATATCCCTGCAGAGCTACGACGACTGTCTCAGACGGGCGGCCAAGCAGTTCATCATCAACAGCGGACGCGGGCTTAAAGAGATATACAGCGGCTATACCTGGCTGGGGAAAGGGCTGAGGGAGACGATGATAGCCCTGCCCGGCCTTACTTTGTCGGCAGAAGGGGATACCGGCACTTTCGAGGAGGTCATGGAGAGTGCTTTCAGGATATACGGTCAGCAGATTCTGCACGGCTCCAGGCAGGCTGATGCGGCTCTTTGGATAATATGGGCGGTGCAGCAGTATGCGTCCTTTACGGGAGACACGCAGGGAGTATGGCTGAAATACAGGGACAGGCTCAGGGCCATAGTCCGGAGTTTCCTGGAAGGGGGCAGGATGGGAGTCCGTCTCGACGACAACGGCCTGCTCTGGGTCAGGATGAACGGTGTGGCCATGTCGTGGATGAACGCTTATGACAGCGAGGGCAATCCCGTGACCGAGCGGGCAGGGTATCAGGTGGAGACCAATGCTTTCTGGTACAATGCTGTGGCCTATGTGCTGGATATGGAGTCCCGTTACGGCAACGATACACGTCTGCTCTATGCCCTGCAGTCACTGAAAGACCGTATGGATACTTCTTTCTACGATATGTTCTGGGATGAGGGACGCGGTCATCTGGCGGACTATGTGGACGAGCGCGGCAGGAATCTCTATATGAGGCCCAATCAGATATTTGCCTGTGCGCTGGAGTATTCGCCGCTTTCCGAGGAAGTCCGGGCAAATGTCATGGATGCTGTCAAGCGCGAGCTGCTGACCTCGCGGGGCATCCGCACCCTTTCGCCGAAAAATCCCCTTTACAAAGGCGTATATGACGGAAACCAGAACCAGCGCGACCACGCCTATCATCAGGGCTCTACCAGGGTCTGGCTGCTGACATTCTACATAGAGGCCATGCTCAGACTGTATGGCGGCATGTTTGTCAGAAGGGCAGAGGAACTGACCGGTGCTTTTGAGGAGGATATAGAGCGTCACGGAGTCGGCAGCATCTGCGAGCTTTACGACGGAGATCCCCCGCACAACCCTCACGGAGCTATCTCCAGTGCGGTGGCCACAGCGTCGCTTCTGCGTTCGGAATATCTGGTGGAACAATATAAAAAGGAGGAGTTATGAGAGTCTTGATGTTCGGGTGGGAGTTCCCCCCTCACATAGCCGGAGGTCTCGGAACAGCCTGTTACGGAATGGTCCGGGGTCTGGCCAACAACGGAGTGGACGTGCTGTTCGTGATGCCCTCGGCCTCCGGAGACGAGGACGGCAGGGTGGCGCGCATCATCAATGCCAGTGACGTGGAGGCTGCGGACATAACCTGCTCTCCTCTGGATTTTCTGGAACGGATCAATTTCCTGAGAATAGGGACAAACATGATTCCCTATGTCGATCCGGAGGACTTTACGGAGATGGTGGAGAAGGACCGGCATTCACAGGCGCAGGAGTTCAGGATCAATTTCAAACAGAAGTACAAGTTCTCCGGAAAGTACGGTACGAACCTTATGGAGGAGGTTGCCCGCTATGCTCTGGTGGGCGGAACTATTGCCATGCAGAATCAGTTCGATGTGATACATGCACATGACTGGCTTACCTATCCGGCCGGAGTGGCGGCCAAGAGGCTTACGGGCAAGCCGCTGGTGATACATGTCCATGCCACTGAGTATGACCGCAGCGGAGAGAACGTCAATACTCAGGTGTATGCCCTTGAGAAGATGGGTATGGAGGCTGCTGACAGGGTCATAACGGTGAGCAACCTTACCCGCAACATAGTCATCAACCGTTACGGCATATCTCCGGACAAAGTCTTTACCGTCCACAATGCGGTGGACTTCAGCGGCCGCAGTGAGCTGGACGTACACCGGGGAGTGCCGGAAAAGGTAGTTACATTCCTCGGCAGGATTACCTTCCAGAAGGGCCCGGAGTATTTCATAGAGGCGGCGAACAAGGTCTTGAAATACTATAAGAACGTCAGGTTCGTGATGGCAGGCAGCGGAGACCTGCTCAACCGCTCGATCCGCCGGGTGGCCAAGCTGGGCATATCCGACAGATTCCATTTCACCGGATTTCTCAGAGGAGCCGACGTGCAGCGTATGTTCGCTATGTCGGATGTGTATGTGATGCCGTCGGTGTCGGAGCCGTTCGGCATATCGCCCCTGGAGGCCATGAGGACCGGCGTACCGACCATCATCTCGAAGCAGTCCGGCGTGGCTGAGGTGCTCAGACATTCCATCAAGGTGGACTTCTGGGATATAGACGCCATGGCCGATGCCATATACGGCATCCTCAGATATCCGGCTCTCGGAGTCATGGCCTCGCGCTGCGGTCTGGACGAGGTCAATACCCTCAAATGGAACAACGCGGCCAAGAAGATAAAGGAGATATATTTGTCAACAATCGATTAAAACAAGCAATTATGGAAACAAAACCCTCAATCTGCATATATTTTCAGGTGCATCAGCCTGACAGGCTCAGACAGTACCGCTTCTTCGATATAGGAAACGATCAGCACTATTACGATGACTTCGCCAACAGGACCATTCTGCGCCGTGTGGCCGACAGATGCTACCTGCCCATGAACAGGCTTCTGCTGGACGTGATAGCCGCCTGCGGCAAGAAATTCAAGGTGGCCTTCTCCATTTCCGGCTCAGTAATAGAGCAGTTCGAGGCCTATGCTCCGGAAGTTCTGGACAGTTTCAAGGAACTTGCCGGGACCGGCTGTGTGGAGTTCATCGCCGAGACATATTCCCATACACTTGCCTCCCTGTTCTCCATGAGTGAGTTCGAAAAGCAGGTCAAGCTGCATTCGGCCCTTATAGCCAAGCATTTCGGCAAGAAGCCCAAATGCTTCCGCAATACCGAGCTGATATACTCCGACGAGATCGGGGCTGCGGTCAGCAGGATGGGCTACACCTGTATGCTGACCGAGGGAGCCAGGCACATCCTGGGCTGGAAATCCCCCAACTACGTGTATGCCAACGCCGTCAATCCGAAACTGAAACTGCTTCTGCGCAATTTTACCCTTAGCGATGACATCGCCTTCCGTTTCTCCGACCGTTCGTGGGAGAAATGGCCGGTGGATACGGGCAAGTATGTCTCATGGCTGCAGGATTCGATAAAGGACGGAGAGGTGATCAACCTCTTCATGGACTACGAGACGTTCGGGGAGCATCAGAGCGCGTCCACAGGTATATTCGAGTTCATGAAGGCCCTGCCCGAGGCAGTTCTTTCGCAGACAGACTTTGAGTTCTGCACCCCTTCTCAGGTCATTAAAAAGCATCAGCCGGTGGCTCCGCTCAACGTGCCGTTCCCTATATCCTGGGCCGACGAGGAGAGGGATACCACCGCATGGCTGGGCAATGAGCTGCAGAACGAGGCTTCCTCGAAGCTCTATGCCCTTACGGACAAAGTAATTGCCGCTGAAGACCCGAATATAGCCAGGGACTTCCTGAAGCTGCAGGAGAGCGACCATTTCTACTATATGTGTACCAAGTTCTTCTCGGACGGCGCCGTACACAATTACTTCAATCCGTACGATACCCCTTACGAGGCGTTCATCAATTATATGAATGTCCTGAGTGACTTTATTCTGAGGGTGGACCGCAGACTTAAACAGGAATAGCAATAGTTACCGATATTTTGAATATTTATGAGTACTGAAAAAGTAGTGATGCCCGACTATCTGTTCGAGGCAAGCTGGGAGGTGTGCAACAAGGTAGGAGGCATCCATACCGTTTTGGCCTCCAAGTCGCTGAATCTTTCCAAGGAATTAAAAAACAACCACATCCATATAGGTCCGGATGTCTGGATGGATACTGCCCAGAACCCGGAATTCACCGAAGACCCCATTCTTTTCCGTACATGGCGCATGGCCGCAGCGGAGGAAGGACTGAGGCTCAGGGTAGGCCGCTGGAACATCCCGGGCAAGCCCATAGCCGTGCTGGTGGATTTCTCGCAGTTCATCCCGAAGAAGAACGAGATATTCACCTCGCTGTGGGAGAAGTTCAAGCTGGACTCCATATCCGGGCAATGGGACTTTATAGAGTCGGCCCTGTTCGGCTATGCGGCCGGAAAGGTGATAGAGAGTTTCGTGCGCTTCAATCTCCAGCCGCATCACAAGGTCGTGGCTCATTTCCACGAGTGGATGACCGGTGCCGGTATCCTTTATCTCAAGAGCGTGAAGGCTCATGTGGCCACTATCTTCACCACACACGCAACGGTGATCGGACGCTGCCTGGCCTGCAACAACGTGCCCCTGTACGATTCCCTGTCCAACTGCAACGCCGATGAGAAGGCCCGCTATTACAATGTGACCGCGAAACATTCCATGGAGAAGTGCGCGGCCTTGAACGCGGACGTATTCACCACGGTAAGCGACATTACGGCTACGGAATGTGAGAAACTGCTGGGCAAGAAGGTGGACCTGATTACGCCCAACGGCTTTGACAACGGAATCGTGCCGCCCAAGGACAAACTTCAGAAGGCTGCCGCGGAGGGCAGGAAAGTCCTGCTTGACCTGGCCGGTGCCATGTGCGGAGAGGACTGCTCCGATGCGTTTATCCTGGGTATAAGCGGCCGCTATGAGTACAAGAACAAGGGCATAGACGTATTCCTGGACGTGCTGGGTAGACTGGGCAACTCCGGCTACAGCGGCCGTACAGTAGTGGCGTTCATCATGGTGCCCTCCGGTCACAACGGTCCGGACAAGGAGCTGGCGGCCAAGCTTGCCGGCAACGGCTCCGATTACCGTACTCTTACCACGCATCAGCTCCAGGACCCCGATTCGGACATCATCCTCAACCGTATGAAGGCCCTGAATCTGGTAAACAGGGAGGGCAGCAAGGTCAAGGTGTTCTTCGTCCCTTCATATCTCAACGGAGACGACGGCATCATAGGCCGGAAATACTACGAGCTGCTGATGTCCATGGACATGACCCTCTTCCCTTCGTATTACGAGCCTTGGGGATATACTCCGCTGGAGTCCCTGGCCTTCGGTGTGCCGACACTGACGACGACTCTGGCCGGCTTCGGCCTGTGGGTGCGCAGCCATTACAATGCGGCCCATCCGTCCATCACCATAGTTCCCCGCAATGACTCCAACTACGGGCAGGTGGTGGACAATGTGCTCAAGGCCGTGATGGAGATGACCGCACTCTCCCCGGAGACCGTCCGTCAGTATAAGGACAATGCCGTAGAGGTATCGGAGATAGCTCTGTGGAAGCACAATATCTACTATTACAAGCAGGCCTATTCCCTGGCGATAGAGAGACTGGTGGAGGAGATGGGCGCCTTCCCCGAGTACAAGGAGGACCAGGTGCAGAACTATCACCGCTTTGAGGTGAACAGGCCGTCATGGAGCCGGATTCTGGTCACGAGGGACATGCCTGAGAGGCTCAAGGCTCTGGATGTCATATCGAAGAATCTCTGGTGGTGCTGGAACCAGGAGGCGATGGACCTGTTCCGTAGCATCAATGCGGATCTGTGGAAGGAGTGCGAGCGCAACCCCATAGCCCTGCTGGACAGACTTACGCTGGACGATTACAACCGCCTGGAGGCGGATACGGATTTCCTGGCCCGGATGGATGCCGTATATGATATATTCAACACCTATATGGACGGCAAGAAAGACCGCAAGTCTCCCTCTATAGCTTATTTCAGCATGGAGTATGGTCTGGACACCTCCCTTAAGATATATTCCGGAGGTCTGGGTATCCTCGCCGGAGACTACCTCAAGGAGTCCAGCGACATGAAGGTCAGGATGACTGGTGTCGGCCTGCTGTACCGTTACGGCTATTTCAGCCAGAGACTTACGGCGCAGGGAGATCAGGTGGCCGACTATGAGCCTCAGGATTTCTTCAAGATACCGGCCATGCCCGTGCGCGACGGGAGCGGCAACTGGAAGACTGTGTCGATAGTCTTCCCCGGCCGTACCGTATATGCCCGGATATGGAGGGTGGACGTAGGCCGTACCGAACTGTATCTGCTTGATACCGACTTTGAGGACAACCTGCCCGAGGACCGTCAGATCACCCATCATCTCTACGGAGGTGACTGGGAGAACCGCCTGAAGCAGGAGCTTCTGCTCGGTATCGGAGGCATCCGGGCTCTGAGGACGCTGGGTATCCAGTGCGATATATATCACTGCAACGAGGGTCATGCCGCCTTTATCGGACTGGAGCGACTGCGGGAGTACGTGGCTCAGAATCTTTCGTTCTCCGAGGCTATGGAGCTCGTCAGATGCTCATCCCTCTTTACGACCCATACTCCGGTGCCGGCCGGACACGATGCCTTCAGCGAGGATATGCTCAGGACTTATATCAATCATTACCCTCAGAGGATGAAGATTGACTGGGAGACCCTGATGGCCCTGGGCAAGACCAATCCCGCCGACCGCAACGAGAAGTTCTCCATGAGCAATCTGGCCTGCAACCTGTCACAGGAGGTCAACGGCGTGAGCTGGATGCACGGCAAGGTCAGCCAGCAGGTTCTGGGCGGTCTGTGGCCCGGTTATCTGCCGGAGGAACTGCACATAGGCTATGTGACCAACGGAGTGCATTATCCCACATGGACCGCGCCTCAGTGGAAGGAGATTCACGCCAAGGTATTCGGCCCCGAGTTCGCCGCCCACAAATACGACAAGAAGTGCTTCGAGGGTATCTACAATGTAGACGACAGTGTGATCTGGAACGTGCGCAACGAGCTTCGTGCCAGGATGATAGAGGTGGTCAAGAAACGTATATCCAATACGGACATATCCAGCCACTACTCGCCTCATCAGATAGTGACCATCCTGGACACTCTCCGCTCCGATGTGCTGACCATAGGCTTTGCCCGCAGATTCGCCACCTACAAGAGGGCGCATCTGCTGTTCCGCGACCTGAACCGCCTCAATGAGATAGTCAACAATCCGGACCGTCCGGTGCAGTTCATCTTCGCCGGTAAGGCGCATCCGGCCGACAAGGCTGGTCAGGATCTGATCAAGCGCATCGTGGACATATCCAAGATGCCTCAGTTCATAGGAAAGATAGTCTTTGTCCCCAACTATGACATGAATCTGGCCAAGGCTCTCGTACAGGGTGTGGACGTATGGATGAACACGCCTACCAGGCCTCTGGAGGCCTCCGGTACGTCCGGTGAGAAGGCCGCGATGAACGGAGTCATGCACTTCTCGGTACTTGACGGCTGGTGGATAGAGGGCTATAAGAAGGATGCCGGCTGGGCTCTTCCCATGGAGAAGACCTACGATGACCAGAACTTCCAGGATGAGCTGGATGCCGCGACCATCTACAACATCATAGAGAACGAGATAGCTCCGGGGTACTATGACGAGCGGGACAGGAAGACCGGAATCCCGTCCAGGTGGATTCAGTACATCAAGAACACGATTGCGCTCGTAGCCTCCAACTTCACTACCAACCGGATGCTGACGGATTATCTGGAGAAATATTACATGCCTCTTTATGAGAGGACACTCAGGCTCAATGCCGATGACTGCGCCGTGGCCAAGGAGATAGCTTTCTGGAAGAAGAATATCCGCCACAGCTGGCAGCATATCGAGATAAAGGACTATGTGCGTCCTACGGACTCCAACGACCAGCCGATGCTCGGCAAGGAGAGAGTCTTCCGGCTGGAACTCTTTATCGGGGATATCAATCCTCATGATATAGGTGTCGAACTGGTATGGGCGGAGCAGGACCGCAAGGGCGTGTTCCATGTACGCAAGTGCTTCACCTTCGACTATGAGTCGGGCGGAGACGGAACGGCCCGGTACGTCTGCCGTCTGGTGCCTACCGCCACTGGAGTCTACTATCTTACAGTCAGGGTGTTCGCTAAGAATGATCTCCTGCCTCACCGTCAGGACTTAGAGTTGGTGAGATGGTTGTAGCCGCTACGGGATTCTTCGACGGAGTTCATGCCGGACACCGGGCCGTGCTTCAGGTGCTGAAGGACACGGCCCGGGAAGAAGGCGAGGAGAGTGCCGTGATAACATTCTGGCCTCATCCGCGCAATGTCCTGCAGCAGGATGCATCTACTTTCCGTCTGCTCAATACCCTGGAGGAGAAGAAGGCCCTGATACGGAATTTCGGCATCGACCGGTTTCACGTCATACCGTTCACCAGGGATTTCAGCCGGTTGGATACTGCCGGCTTTATGAAGGAGTATCTGGTGGACCGTTTTCATGTGGACACTCTCATCATCGGCTACGACCACCGTCTGGGCCGTTCGTCCACGGCGTCCAGGGAAGAGCTGGCGGCCATCGCCTCCACTGTCGGGCTGCGTACCCGCATAGTGGAGGAGGTACACTGCGATGAGCGGAAAGTCAGCTCCACTCAGATCCGCAACCTGCTCTCGGCCGGAGACGTGGTGACCGCCGCCCAGATGCTGGGCTACCGGTATTCCCTGCTGGGAGTGGTGGTCTCCGGCAACATGCTGGGCAGGACGATGGGTTTCCCTACGGCAAATATGCAGCTCTACGAACCGTTGAAGATGGTGCCTGCCGACGGAGTCTATGCGGTAAACGTGGATGTCCTGGGACAGCGGCGCGGAGGTATCTGCAACATCGGTACCCGCCCTACAGTCTCGGAAGGCAATGCCCGCACGATCGAGACCAATATCTTCGACTTCAACGAGAACATATACGGTCTCGACATCCGCATTGAGTTTGTGGCCCGCATCCGCGACGAGCACCGCTTCGCATCCCTTGACGACTTGCGGCATCAGCTGGAGAAAGATAGGGAATTAGCGGAGAAAATGTTATCTTTGTCCCGGAACGTATAAATTGACGCAAATGGAAGACTGGTTAGGTATTGTATTGGGAATCCTGTTTATTCTGGGACCGGCTCTGCTGGAGAAAGGCAGCAGGAAGAAAAAGCGCGGACAGAGACATGAACGGCAGTTGCCGCAGCAGGATGAGGTGTATGGGCCGGAGCCGGTTCTGCGGCCTGAGACGACTGAGTCTCAGCTGCCCGAGGTAAGGCCGGTATATGTTCCGGTTCCGTCCGAAGAACCGATGACGTTCCCTGAGGAGACGGTCTCCAGTGAACCTGTTGCCCGGGAATCTGCTGCACCGGACAAGGCTGTTCCCGTTCCGGACCGCGGGAGCAATCCCCCTGCCCGCAGGAAACGCCGCTTCAATGGACGGGACATGATAATTTATTCCGAGATACTGAAGCCGAAATTTTAAAATTTTACCTGCACACCCAGCAGTATGTTAAGAGGGCGTATTTTGTATTCGAAATGTGTTATCTGCATAGGCTGTAGGCTGGTGTATGAGAAGTTACGTTGATCAGTGAGGTTCTTCGCGTGAATGAAAACCTGAATATCAGGATTGATATAGTACCACGCTGATGCATTTATGAAGTAAGCCGAGAAGTGTGTATCGGTGCCGTATTTGTTTAGATAGAAGTCACATGACAGATCAATGTCAAGCTTGTCAAAAGGAAGCAAGGTAAATGTTATGTTGTGGTCTGTGGAATGATTTGCAATTATACTTTCTGATTTACCGATGACGTAAGTCGAATATTCGTAACTGCCGGAGTAGTTTATACCGAGCCATCGTGTAATGTTTCCTTTGTATTGGATACCGACAACATAATAGGATCCAGTGTATTCGTTTTGGATGTTGTTCTGAGATATGGTTGAGTTCATTCGTGAGAAGTCGAAAGTTCCTGTCAGTTTACTGGCGGATTTAAAGAAAGTTTTTGATATCTCGGTGCTCGAACTGCCTATTACGTAGTTGCTGATGTTGTTGGACAGAACATTTACGATATAGTCGTCATTCAAAAAGTACCGTGTCTGTTCAAAGTCTTTTCCGGCAGAGTATCTCCCTTTGCCTTTTATGAACCATCCTTTCAGCGGATCGCGGTACTCCAGCTCCATATTTATGCTGTATCCGGGAAGTTGTCCGAGATCAGTGCGCCCTTGAGTGAGATATTTGTAATCCTGCATAATCAGACCTGAGAATATCTGCTGTTCGTCTATGGCTGACATGGTGTAGTCTGTCATGGCCTTGACTGTGAATCTCGGACCGAAGTCGTATTTCATTTCTATTGATGGATTGACAGCAAAGTTATGTTTGTCCGTATCATCTGATGTGAGTTTGTAATTGATGTACTGATACCATGCATCAATGTAAATATATGCACTAAATCTTCTTGCAGTGAAGTTGAGTGTCAGATATTCCTTAGGCTGCAGGTACTGAAGCACGGCATCGTTGCTGTAAGTCTCGGGCGGCAGGCCCAGATTCAGGCCGTTAAACCAGGTGATAAGATGACGGCGCATATACGGCAGTTCGGTTTGAGAACTGAGCCTGAACCATTTGACAGGATTATAGGTGTGGCTGTATTTGATGTTGTTGTAGAAATACTCACCCTGTATATCCTGGACAGCATCTTCATTATCGCTGTCAGAGAGGATATTCATGTTTTCAGTCTGCTTTGTGTATTGTGTGAACATCTGCATGCCGAATCCTGATTTCTCAAGCCGTCTGAAAAACCGAAGATAATTAAGAACGTTGAGACCATTAATATCTGAGTCTTCTTTTTTTGATGCGGTTCCGGTAAGATTATTATTTGCATTGCTGCCGGAAAATTCAATCTGAAAATTATTCCTTAAATAGAGTTTTTTTGTATTAAGTTCAGCTGTGATATTACCGTATCCCAGGTATGCTGCGGAGCATGTGTTGTTGTATTCGGTAAATTCTGCAGATTTTCCATCATCAATCATAAATTTCTGGACAACTGAATTATATGAAGAGAGAACCTCGTGCTCGAATAGTCCGGATATACCTATTTTAAGGTTTTTACGTTTCCCGATCGAAAATTTATTGTTTGTGGTTGCCGAGTAGCTGGTGTTGAAACGTGTTCTTTCATCCTGTATGGGGGCTGACAAGTGATATATGCCGGTGAAGAGTCGCGGAGTATAGCGTTCACTGAGTTCCACGTTACTCCAGTCAGTGGAGAGCCCTGTGCCGTCAAGCGTGGAGGTAATGTCGTTCCCTGCGGCATCCGTCTTCAGTGTGTTGATGGTCTGGAATTTCCTGCTTATGTTCATAAGCATCCCGCCGGCGGAATATGGAACCCATGGCTCTTCTGTACTACCCCCTGCTTCAGCCTGCAGAGTCCCAATCCATTTTGCTCTGGAATCGTTTTTCAATATAATATCAATTGCTGCTTGGTCGCTTTCAACAATGCCTTCCAATGCCCTGACCGGCTGATGATTCTCGTATATTTTCACTTCTTTTATATCCTTAGGACTGATATTTTTAGTGGCAATGTTGTAGCGGCCTTCCAGCAGATCGTTGCCTTCAATGTATAATTTATTGATAGGCCGTCCGTACGCTTTTACGAATCCTTCTCTGTCCACACTTATTCCCGGTAGTTTTGTCAGTACGTCACCAAGTACACGATCATCATTTGAAACAAGTGTCGGAATATAGTATGTGATGGTGTCTCCTGTTTTTTTCACTTGTTCAGCCTTGATAATAGTTTCGTTTAGTGTGATAATGTCTTCCGTCAGTTGTATTTCCATATATTCTTCAAACGGAGGCAGAAGCCTATAGGGCTTATATCCCATTATCCTGGCCTCCAGCGTGGTGCTGTCAGTTTCTGCCGACTGTATGCGCAATGTGAATATTCCGTCGGAATCGGTGAAAGAGTATGAGACAGGTATGCCTTTAAAATTTTTCAGAATGACAGTAACTCCTTCAATTGGTTTCATTGTTTTACTGTCCGTTATTCTGCCTTTGATTTCGTCAGCAGATGCACTGATTGATAATGCGAGGAGTATAATAATGGAGAATAGTCTTATTTTCATTATGTTTCCGCGGATTATTTGTAAGAAATAATGAACTCTTCAGGAAGAAAGCCCCAGCTGCGGCTGTCATAGGACTGTGTCATGTTGTCTCCGCATACAAAATAGTAATCATGAGTGAATACGTGGATACTGTCCATGCGGGGTATACTGTCGTTTTCGTACTCAAAATCTATGATTTTATTGTAAATATGCCATAAATGGTGGTCTCTCTTATACAGAGTGTCGCCTTTTTTCGGTATGTAAATCCAAGACATATTGAGTAGATCATCGTCACTGGAATAGCTGTTGTTAGTTATGACAGAATAGAATAATGGTGACGGATTGAGTGGCGCAGGTATCTGCCTGCAATGATATGTGGAGATGCCTGTCCGTCTGTTTAAGACAACACCATTGTCTATGCGTAGAGAATCTCCAGGGCCGGCGATACATCTTTTTATAAGCAGGTGATTGGTGTCGGGGGAAATAGTGGGCTTGTAGTCTTTGTACGGAAAATAGAAGATGACAACTTTGTCTGTAAGATTTTTTCTCCTTCCTTGCTTCAATCTGTAGGCCAGGATTTTATCTCCATCTTCAAGATAAGGAGACATAGAACTGTCATGGATTCTGTATATGTCAAACTTGCATGATCCGATTATCATCAAGATTATAACGGCAGCTGCAGATACTGCAGTTGCAACTCTATTTAATGTTCCACGATGCATAATTGATTATTCTACCGTTGTAGACAAGGTATATTCCGTCTTGGGAATAAGTCTCCTCCGGTATGAATATAGTTGTTATATTTTCAGTCAGTTCATTTATATCTTCTTTTTCCATATAATATCTGAAAACTTCTTCTCCGCCTTTTACAAGAAGTAACTTGAACTCTTTGTCGTTGTGCATATCATAGTAGGTGCGTATAAAGTCAAATGCATCGGCTATGCAGAAAGAGCAGTCACCTGTTGCGACATATGCGATATATGGTTCTTCTGATTCTATATTGGCGGCAGCCGTTCTCCAAAGAGTGTCTGTACGTACCATTTTCTGTATGGGGATACATTCTATGTCGTAGATAAAGGAAACGGCATTGATTGTTTTATGTTTTTTAGCTGTTTGGATATCAGTGCAGCCGTTAATGGCGGACAGACATCCGTGGCTGAAAAGCATGATGAGAATAATCAGTACTTTATACATATTATAAATCCGTCTCAATAAAGTCGTTGCCTAAAGGAGTGAAAGAGGCATAGCTCTCTGGAGTGTTCTCAACAAAAACAGCAGAGTTGACAAGGTAGACCTCACTGGCGACCCAGTATCTTGTCTCGTGAAGAATCTTTGCCTCCATATATTTCTTCCGGCTAGTTTTGAGATACAGGTAATCCGGCAGATAGATGTCACCTTCGGTAAAATAAATATTGTCCAGTGTAAACCTGTAGTATCCGTCTTTATCGGATACAGATATGATTAGCCCCGGAAGACCGTGGAATTTCCAGGGCCCGGCCTGGGAGGGAATCTCTGTCGTGAACCATGCGGTATAGTCTCTGCCCCTGAAAGTGCATGTAGCCATTACGGCATTGTATCCGGCTATTATTTTAGTACTGTCTTGGATAGACCATTCGATATTCATGGATTTTTCTTTATACAGAAAGTCCTGAGTGATTATCCTGCCTGTACAAGTCCATTCGTCATTTTGAAGATTGTGTATGAAGGTCTCATAGAAAGTCAGCAGACCCACTTTTGAGCCGGCTATTTTCTTATTACCAAGATAACTGGATACGATACCATGACGAACCAGTGAGTCTGTCTCAAAGAACAGCCGGTTGTAGTACTTGGTGTAGGTTCTGCCGATTTCCAATGTGGCTTGCCCTTCTTCTGTTGCTCCTGTCAAAGTGTCTTTGACAAAAGCATAGGAATATCCTGCTCTCATGATAATCCTGTCAAGAGAATCGGCCGGATAGATTTTACTGTCCATAAACAGGACGCTCTCGTATTGGCCGGGAATGTCACTGTCCATGAAAATCATTGTACTCTGAGCCTTGACTTGCAATATGCAGCAACAGATAACGATGATTAAGACAAAGAATGGCTTGTAGCTCATTATATGGCGAATCTTGTTAATCGCGTAATGCCGTTATTGTCGGTTACTGCGGCATAGATATATCCGTCAGAGTAGGTCATATAGTAATAAATAACCCCGTTTATTCTATATGCTCCCTTATAGTTGCCATCCCAATCAAAATTGATGAGGTAAGTGTAGAGACTGTCGCTGTCATCACTCATCCCAAGGTATGCCGCATATACATCAGACCCATCGCTGCATGCGCATAAATATGTGTTGCAGAAACCTCCTGACTGCATAGGAATATTGTTTTCGTCAATATTCTTAGGAAATGTAAAGACAGGCTGTACATTGTCCGGTCCCGTAATCTTTCTTATAATATTCAGGGAATAATCGTACACTTCAAGCAAGTCGTCAAATCTGTCGAAATAGAGTATCCTGTCTTTTTCCTTGTTGGAAATCAAGATGCCGGCAGAAATATTCAGTGTCAAGTATTTTCCGTCTTCCCAACCGGGAGTGAAGCCAGGACCGGTAACAAGAAATTTATCTCCGGCTTCTTGTTTGCTTACTCTTTGGTCATCCGTCCAGTACGGGCTTAAATAGAGGAGTCTGTCCTTGTAGGGCATTATCTGGTTTGTCCAGAAATCTATCCCGATAACGTCAGGACTGTATCCGCTGTCACTGATTGCACGCCTGAGGTCAACAATAGTGATGCAGTCCTTTATCACGTCGTGCAATATAAGTGTATCACCATGAATATAGGGTTGTGCTGAAAGGAGTTGTCCTTGTCCTCTGCCGAACTCTACCGCTGTGTAGATAGGCTCTGCGTTGTTGAATGTGTATATTTTCAGAAGTTTGTCGCCAGGAGTTTCAGAAGATACGTTTATACAGATTATGCAGCTGTCATTGTATGTCAGCATAAACGGTGCGTCAAGAGTGTCATACTTAAAGCCGGTGCGTACAGGCTCGGAGGCCAATTCCTTAGCGGAAAGTTTGATTTCCTGTGGAATGGCTGTCGTATCGATGTCTTTTGCAAAAGAGCATCGGCACAATACCGCAAGGACGCATACTGCGGTAATAAAGTACCTGTTCATAAGATTGTTATGTTTGAAATTTCTTATTCGGTTCAGTTTTCAGTATTACCGCCAAGACCTGGTGTGCCGCCGTTCTCATTTTTCGGTTCAGCCTTACCGTAGCATTTGAATGTTGAGCCACTGGTTGTAACCCCTTTCATGCAGGTCAGGACTTTCCCTTTGCAGACATAGTCAGTACCGTCCATTGTAAATGAACAGATCTCAGCCTGAACGTTTCGTATGTTGTTAATCTTGCTGATTGTTGTCAATACTGCGCCGGCAGTAATTGCAAATGCGATGATGATTGCAGTGGCACTGTTTTTTTTCATTGTGATTGGTTTTAAAAAGTTAAACATATCGTAAAGATATACATAAAAAAACTAAAAAGCAAGTATTGGCAGTAAAAGATTGTTTGATTTGGAAAATTTATTTACCTTTGCAAAAGAAAGAGTCCTGCTCAGGTGCGGGATTCTTTTTTATATTTTATAAACTCATAAGCAAGATTGTATCATGTCCGAGATTCATTATGTAACATCAGAAGGTCTTGATAAACTCAAGGCCGAACTGGCAGAGGCTATAAGCCAGAGACCTGTAATATCCAGACAGATTGCCGAGGCAAGGGATAAGGGAGACCTCTCCGAGAATGCAGAGTACGACGCCGCCAAGGAGGCCCAGGGACTGTTGGAGCTCAAGATATCCAAGCTGGAGAATCTGGTGGCCAATGCCCGCGTAATCGACGAGTCCAAGATCAATACCGACCATGTGCAGATGCTTACGAAGGTGACCCTCAAGAACCTGCTCAACAACACCACGGTCCAGTACACGCTGGTGGGAGAGAGCGAGGCCAATTTCCGTGAGGGGAAGCTGGCGGCCGGTACTCCGATAGGCAAAGCCCTTATAGGCAGGCGGAAAGGTGATGTCGTGGAGGTGAAGGTGCCTTCAGGAGTCCTCAAGTTTGAAATTCTCGATATCTCACTCTAAAGCATATAGTCATGTCATCTGTTTTTACCAGAATAGTCAACGGGGAGATTCCTTCCTACAAGGTGGCCGAGACGGAGCACTGCTACGCGTTTCTGGATATCAATCCGCTGAAGGAGGGACATACTCTGGTCATCCCCAAGAAGGAGGTCGATTATCTCTTTGATCTGGACGAGGCGCTTTATTCTGAGCTGATGCTTTTCGCCCGTAAGGTGGCTGCCGCTGTACGGGCCGCCGTGCCCTGCAAAAGGGTAGGCGTGGCTGTACTCGGTATGGAAGTACCTCATGCCCACATCCATCTTGTACCGCTGGATACAGAAGGGGATCTGGACTTCAGAAAGCAGAAACTGGAACTTACGCCCGAGCGTTTCAAGGAGATATCCGCATCCATAGCCGCAGAATATGCAAAACTCTGAGTCTATGAGATCGAAGTACTACTGGATTGGTATGTTCACCCTGCCGTTGTTCGTGGCTCTTATGACGATGTGCGGAGACAGGGATACAGCGCGTATAAGTCTTACAGTAAAAGGTGCTCCCGACAGTACTCAGGTAGTGGTCTCACGCTTGGCATTGAATCAGATGCAGGTACTGGATACAGTCTGCACCGTCGGGGGGAAGGCGGAGTGCCGTGTGACGGTCAATCCGGGTTCTCCCGAGTTCATATATCTGACTTTTGGCAGTGACGGCGTGGTCTCCCTGCTTCTGCAGGGCAGGGACAGGGTAAGCGTTGCGGCGGACTGGTCCCGGCCGTCGGTCGTGTCGATTGATGGTTCCGAGGAGTCGGTGCTTATGCAGGAGGTGAATGACGGCATCCGGACTTTCAATCACAAGTTCGATTCCCTGTTCGCGGAGATGTCTTCGGCCGAGGCGGAGGAAGATGTAGACAGAAGTTCCGCTCTCAGGCGCGAACTCGGATTGCTGTATGTGAGGCACAAGCAGGATGCCCTGCAGTATGTGCTGCGGCATAGGGGCTCGATGACGGTAATCCCGGTGCTGTATCAGGTGGCTCCGAACGGACAGTGGATATTCTCTGAAATGACCGACGCTCTTGTCATGGAGCAGGTGTATGATACTCTGCATACGCTTTATCCTGTCTCGCCGTATCTGGCCGCTCTGGCCGACGAGGTCCAGTCAAGGCGCAATGTCATGGATATGGGCAATATTCTTTCGGATGCGGAGGAAGTGGATTTTCCGGAGATAGCCCTGGCCGATGTGAACGGAGAAATGCGGAGTCTGACAGCCCTCAAGGGCAGGGTGGTCGTGCTGTATTTTTGGGACCCCTCGGTGATGGAGCAGCGTATCTTCAATGTCGGGCTGAAAGAACTTTATGAGAAGTACAGTGGCCGTGGCCTGGAGATATACCAGGTGGCCGTGACCCAGGACAAGACTGCGTGGGCCATGCAGGTCAAGGAACAGGAACTGCCGTGGATCAGTGTCTGCGATCCTTCCGGAGCGTCGTCAGCGGCGGTAGTGATGTACAATGTGTCACAGTTGCCGGCCATGTACGTTATCTCCAGAGACGGAGTGATAACGGCCAGAGACCTGTTTGAGACTGATAAGCTGGGACAGGAAATCAGCCGTCTGTTATGATCTGTCCGGATGCAGGACGGCATCCAGTTTCCTGGACGGACTGGCTGCGATAAATTCTTTAAGGTAGAACGGTTCGAAGTAGGCTGCATCTTCGAACCGTTTTTCCGTATATGCCCTGCGGGCCGGTTCCGCCATATATGCGGCATCGGGATGGCTTGCTGTAAATGTGCACCTGTCCAGGTACTCAGGATTGATGACCTGCCTGTATTTCCCGGCTCCGTCTCCGGTGAATATCAGGTGTCCGTATCCGGCTATCTCTCCGGCGAATGTATCCGGCTCAAGGATGACTGCTTTTGTGTCGGATATCCTGCGTCCCGATGAGTCGAACAGGGCCGTGTACACCTCCATCCTTCTGGCATCAATCATGGGAATAATCAGGGTATCAGCGGATATGTTCCCGGTACTCAAGGCGCCGCAGGCTATTGCTTCCAGGGTTTCTACCGCGATAAGCGGCAGGCCTGCTCCGAAGCAAATGCCTTTTGCGGTCGATACGCCTACCCGGAGTCCAGTGTAGGAACCCGGTCCGGAGCTGACGGCTACGGCCGACAGATCTTTGGCGGAAAGACCGGCCTTTTTCAGGACTTCGTCAATCATCGGAGCGAGTCCTGATGCCTGACTCTTGGGCTCGGATGTGTATCTGGCGGAAATAATCCCTTTTCCGTCTGTTATGGCTGCGGAACATACGTCCGTGGCCGTCTCAATAAGCAGTATCTTATCGTTCATCATCGTTGTGTTTTTCTATATCGGCATTGACTTTCATCCCGTCCTCCAGTACTCTGTTCACGGTGCTGTACGGTCCGGTGACGATCCAGGTGGAGTCCGCGTCTTCCAGGCCTCCTGTTATCTGGATGTTCTCTATGCTCTGGATGCCCGTGCTCACCTTGACGGAGCTGACGGTGGCCGTGGACGGGTCGTATGTGAATATGCATTCTTCGGAAGTAACGGCCTGCAGGGGTACGGTCAGGGCATTGTCCTGTCTGTCAGTCTCTATCTCTACCGATGCGGACATGCCCGGCCTGAACGGGATGGGGTCTTTTTCCAGCAGGTCTGCATAGGATGCCGGCAGCAGCCGGATCCTGACCTCGAAGTTGGTTACGTCCGTAAGGGCGGAGGTGGCTGCAGTAAGGTTTTTCGCCGAATTGGCAATCTGAGTGACCACTCCCTTGAAACGTCTGCCCGGGTATGCGTCCACGTCGATATCGGCCGTGTCGCCTTTTGTTATGCGTATGATGTCATTCTCGTTGACATCCACGAGCACTTCCATCATGTTGAAGTCGGCTATCCGCAGCATCTCGGTTCCGGCCATCTGGGAGGTGCCCACGACCCTTTCTCCTTTCTCTACGCTAAGGCTGGATATGATGCCGTCGATAGGGGAGTATATGACGGTCTTGGTCAGGTTCTCCTCGGCCTCGCTCAATGAAGCGGTGGCGCTTTCAATGTTGTACTCGGCGGCCTTCAGCTGTTCCGCGGCCATTCCGTACTCAGCAGTGCTGGCCTCGAACTCCTGCAGGGAGATGGCCCGCTTCTCATAGAGGTCCCGGTTGCGGTTGTAATTCTGCTCGGCCTGGTCAAAAGCGGCTTTCTGCTGACGGTACTGGGCCTTCGTGGAGTTGAGGGATGCCTCCGCCCTGTCTCTCAAGGATATGTAGACATCCTGCCGGATCTTGATGATCAGGTCTCCTTTCCGGACTCTGTCGCCCTCCTCCACGTTGAGCTCGATGATCTCTCCTGAGACATCGGGACTTATCTTTACTTCCGTCACAGGACGTATCTTTCCGTTTGCAGGTATCTTTTCTATGATGGTCTCTCTCGTCGGACGGTTGATGACGACAGGCTCGCCCTTGTCCGTCCTTAGCAGAGCAAACAGGACGGCGGCCGTCACAGCTGCGGCCATGGCGATGAGAGTGTATCTTATGCCTTTTCTTTTCTTTCCCATAATTATAGTGACATAGGTATCCCTTTATAAAAGTCTATGATTTTCAATTGGAATACGAATTGGTACCTGGCCTGCAGGTATTCTGACCTGGCTTTGAACAGGTTGGCCCTGGCTACGGTATAGTCGGTGCCGTTCAGGACACCGGAGTTGAACTTCTCCTCCACGTATCTGAAAGACTCCTGCATGGATGCGACATTGGCCTCGGCTGCTTCCATCTGACGGTAATAGGTCTCGGCTTCAGTAACGGCGGTCTGTATCTCCTTGTAGAGAGTCTGCTCCTTGGCCCTGAGCTCCAGTTCCAGGCTCTCTCTGGCCAGCCTGGCGTTTCTGACGTTGGTCTTGACGCTCCAGTTGTTGAAGATCGGGATACTCAGGCCGACGGTTATGGACGGATTGATGTTGTCCCGGAACTGCTCGAAGAACGGATATACGCTTCCGTCCGGGGCAAAGGTTGAGGAACTGTAGAAGGTCCCGTAGCTGGCGGACAGGGATATCTTCGGATAGAGCTGGCCTTTGGCTGACTTCAGATCCAGCTCTCCTTTGTCCAGGGCCAGTCTGGCACTCTGTATCACGGGCATGGACAGAGCTCCGGCATAGATCTCGTCGATATTGTCGGCAGTGTATCCCTGTATGATGTAATCTATATCCGGCACAGCTATGCGGAAGTCCGGACTGTACTGCAGATCCAGCAGCTGCTGAAGGGCCAGGGTGTTGGTCCTGACCTGGCTCTCGGCCGTGACAACCTGCACTCTCTCGGAGGCCAGCTGGGACTCTATGTCCAGCAGGGAAGTGTAGGGCTGACTGCCGGCCTCTACCAGCAGCCGGGTCCTGTCTCTCTGCTCCTGGAGCGAATGGAAACTCTCTTCCGCAGCGGCAAGTATTTCCCGGGCCAGAAGTATCTGCAGGTAACTCTTGGCGATGGAGACGGATATCTCGTCCTTGAGCCTCTCGACTTCCTGTATGGAGATCTCCAGACTCTTCTGACTGCTTTTAAGACCGTACAGCTTTGACAGACCGTCCAGCAGGTATATTGAGGCATTTGCCGACGCGCTGGTGCTCTGGGACAGCTTGTTGTGTATGATTTCCAGGTTCTGGAGGTCTACTGAGCGGCCCCAGTTGAGGTTGTGCCCGAAAGAGACATTGAGACTGGGAGCAAAGTCCAGCTTGTCCTGAAGCAGCTGGGCCTCGCTTCGGGAGACCTCGATGTTCTGCTGCTTGATGGACAGGTTGTTGCTCCAGGCATATTCAATACACCTTTCCAGGGTCCATGTCTCCTGGGCAAGAGCGGTCTGGCTCAGAACCAGAGCTGAAAGTATTAAGCATATCCTGTAGTTCATGCCTTTCCTGTCTATCCTATCGTCGTGCAAAAATAATAAAAATAAAGAGGCTGTGGCCGAAATTCGCGCCCGGTCACAGCCTCAATTATCAGAATGCCGAAGCGGTCTGAGGTTTCTTACCGTTTCTGAGCAAGTCATAAAGAGCCCTGAGAGCCGCGCCTACAAGCCGGCCGAGCATACGTGCCACATTACCCTCTGAGCTGCCTCCTCCTATTATCGAGCAGGATTCACTTCTTCTAAGTACGATGAACTGTTCCATAGCAGCGATCAGTTACCGGTTGAACATGCTGCCTCCTTTCCGGTCCACCCCTCGATGAATCCCAACAGGAACTGATCGATGTTGTCGACGAAGAATTTTACGATTTTGCCCCATAGGCCGGCACCCCCGCGGACGGTGGCGCAAAGGTCAGAATTAACACATTCAAACCCTTCATACCTTTGAATAATTCTTTCCATGATGCTAGATTTTAATGTTGTGCCGCAGATAAAAGGCGCTGCGGCTTACGCCTGTGAACGCGCGTTCTTATGTGATAGATCTATTATGTTGTCGGCAATGTCCAGTGCCTGCTCCTCGTGGGATATGAGCACTGTCGTGATATTGTGCTCTTTAAGAAGACAGATAGTGTCAGTCAGCCTCTTGCGGCTCTCCTGGTCCAGAAATGTGGCCGCCTCGTCCAGAATCAGCACTTTGGGCTGGCGGTACAGGGCTCTGGCCAGGGCTATCTTCTGTCTTTCTCCCCCGGACAGTCTGCATCCATGCTCTCCGGTATGGGCCGTTATACCGCCCGGCAGGCTCTCTATCGTGCGGGCCAGACCGGCCATGGCGCATACTGCAGTGACGGAACGCATGTCGTAGTCCCTGTCTCCCATTACTATGTTGTCCAGGATGCTTCCGTCGGATATTTCCGGCTTCTGCGGGACTATCGAGATGTATTTCCGCCAGGTGTCCAGCGGGATGGTCTGTATGTCCACTCCGCCGGCGGTGATGCTTCCGCTATGGGGCGCATAGCCCCGCATCAGCAGTGCCGCGACGGTGCTCTTGCCGCTGCCGTTGGCTCCGAGTATGAGGTTGGTCTTTCCGGGCAGGATCCTGAACGAGAGTCCGTCCAGCAGTTGCTCTCTTCCGGGGAATGAGAAGCAGATGTCTCTGGCCTCGATGATGTCGTCCTGTGCCGGCTGGAACCTTACTGTCCCTGTGGGCTCTTCCCCCTCCAGGTCCAGGATGTCGAATATCCTCTCCGCTGATATCCGTGCTTCGGCAATCTCACGGCTGCTCTCGATGAGCAGGACTACGGGAGAGCTGAAGACGGTGGTCATGGATATGAAGGATACCAGTTCTCCTACGGTCAGCTCGGAATTCAGTACGAAAAACGCTCCCGCAAGCAGGGTCGTAAGATATACTGCCCGGCTGACAGTGTCGGAGACGGAGGCTACGGCCGATGCCAGCACTCCTCCACCGTACAGTGCGGATGCCGTCCTGAAGTACTGTGTCTCTATCTTTCTTACGGCCTCTCTCTCGGAGTTGAAATATTTTACGTCCCTGACTGCGGAGAGCTGCTCGATGCTGGTCTGCTCGAACCTGGCGTTCTCCTCTATGATCCGCCGGTTGACTTTTCTGTTGAGCCTGTCCGAGACTATGTACAGCAGGACGAACAGCGGTATGAAGCTCAGGACGATCAGTGTGAGTTTCCAGTAGAAGGTCATGAGCACGGCGGTGGCTATGGTCAGGGTGATGACGCTTATTGTCATCAGCAGCAGTCTCTCGGTGATGAACGACCGTATGCGGTAGGCGTCTGATACTCTGGAGTTGAGCTCTCCGCTGCTCATGGAGTTGAAGAACGACAGCGGCAGCGAGAACACTTTGCGGAAATATTCCGTGATGAGGCGGCAGTCTATCTTGATGCTTGTACGTACCAGCAGGACAGACCTTACGTAGGATATGTACCAGCACAGCAGGGCAAGGCATATCATGACGGCTCCTGCGGTCAGCAGTCCGTTGCGGTTACCTGCCGGTATGACCGAGTCGATGATCCTCTGCAGGAATACGGATATGCTCAGAGTGGCGGCTATGTAGGCGGCCGAGCCGGCCAGTACCAGTGCCAGCTCCTTTCTGTAGAACGTGAGAATGTCCTTGAACCGGCCGAGGATGTCGGTCCTCATGTCTCCCTTTTTGAACATCGGCGAAGGGGTGACGGCGATGATGTAGCCGCTCCATTCTTCTTCCAGTTCTTTCAGACTGGTCCTGTGCATCCTTCCGTCCTCTGGGTCCATGATCCGGGCATGGTCCTTGTCCATCCCGTAGAGGACCACGAAGTGCAGCCATCCGCTTTTCTTCTCCAGATGCAGTATGACTGGCCTCTCCACATTACGGAGACTGTCCATGTCCTTGTCCTTCGCCTTCAGTCCGGCCGCTTCAAGTCCCAGCTTGCCGCAGGCATCGATGACGCCCTGCATGGTGGTGCCGTCCGCGTTTGTCCCGCAGGCCTCCCGTATCCTTATAAGGGGCAGCCTGAGTCCGTAATGGGCGCATACTGACGCGACGCATGCGGCGGCGCAGTCATTCCGGTCCTGTTGTCTGATTCTGATCTCCTTCTCCATGTCCCGCTCCTCCAGAATGTGTCTTGATTATATAAAAGGAGTGAACGGCAGTGCGGACAGCAGAAACGCCGCAGCTGCAGCAATCTTGTACCTGATGATTTTCCTGGATGCCATCGGCGGCAGTACGGATTCTGCCAGCCGGCCTGTGATCTCCCTCAAACTCTTCTCTTCTTCCATATCATTGAATTTTCTGATGCAAAGTATGGAAAAATATTTCACATTCCGTTACCACTTTTGACAAAATCGAAAAAGTTTTTACGGAAGTGGTTGAAAAAGGCTAGATTTTGAACAGTTCCTTGATATAGGGGAATACGGAGTCGGTGATGGAGGTTATGATCTGTACGCCTTTGGAGCCCTCCAGGGCCTCTTTGGGGACGAGAGTGAACCAGGTGTCATTGACGTATTCTATCAATGACAGCAGGACTCCGATGAGGAGCACGGTCGTGGCTATGGACAGCACCATGCCCAGAATCCTGTTGACCCATCCCAGTGTGGCGAGCTGAATGATCTTCTCAAGCAGTTTGCCCAGCAGGTGCATGCACAGGCATGTAGCAATGATTATCAGGATAAATGCTATGATCTTTACTATATTCTCCGAGGCGTTGACCCACTGGCCGAGCCAGTCTGCGAGCAGTGATGAGAATCTGCCGGCAAGGATGATTCCTATGAAAAGTCCCGCTATGCCGCCTATCTGGCGGATCAGTCCGTCCTTAAGTCCCTTTATTACTGCCAGTGCGAGCAGTACAAGGATGATAATGTCAATAACAGCCATAATGGGCAAAATTAGTAATATTTTCTTTTATTATAGGCATGAGGATGATAAGATTGAGATTTTTCTTGCAGATTTATGGTTTTTACCTAATTTTGCGCAAAGTTAATTTAAATGTTTTGAAGATGAGAAAAGGTATAATCTGTATTCTCGCCGCAGTGATGGGCATACTGCCGTTTCTGACAAGTTGCGAGGAGGAAAGTAAAGTTGAGCATCCCGGACTCTGGCTTTCTGCGGACAAGACCACTATAACCGCTGACGGAGAGGATATGGTCACATTCACAGTTACACTTGATGATGAGGACGTGACATCACAATGTACGTTCTGCTCCCAGTCCGAATGCTATGGTAGGAATGTATTCACTACCACAACAGCCGGCGAGTATGTGTTCCACGCCACTTATCAGGGGGAGAACAGCGACTATCAGGGACAGAACAGCAATGAGGTGACGATTACTGCCCAGTAACGCCTGTTACTAAAGAAGAGAGTTAAGCCGGGTCAAGTCAATTTGGACCGGCTTTTTTGTCTGAATAATACGAAATCTTTATATCTTTGCCCGTTAAAATTCAGAATATGTTTAAAGAATATAAAGGATTGGACCTTACGGGCCTGTCGGCCGAGGTTCTGGACAGCTGGAAGAAGCAGGATATATTTCACAAGACCCTTCAGATGAGGGAGGGAGCGCCTGAGTATGTGTTTTTCGAGGGACCTCCTTCGGCCAACGGTATGCCGGGCATCCACCATGTGATGGCCCGCTCGATAAAGGATGTGATATGCCGCTTCAAGACTCAGTCCGGATATCATGTCAGCCGCAAGGCCGGATGGGACACACACGGTCTGCCCGTGGAGTTGGGAGTGGAGAAGATGCTCGGCATCACCAAGGATGACATAGGCAAGAAGATATCCGTAGCCGAATACAACTCCATCTGCCGCCGCGAGGTCATGAAATACACCAAGGAATGGGTCAACCTGACCGAGCGCGTGGGCTACTGGGTGGATACCGACAATCCTTATATCACATACGACAACCGTTACATAGAGACACTGTGGTATCTGCTCAAGGAGATATACAAGAAAGGTTATCTGTATAAGGGATACTCCATACAGCCTTATTCTCCGGCAGCGGGTACAGGCCTGAGTACACACGAGCTCAACCAGCCCGGCTGCTACCGGGACGTGAAGGACACGACTGCGGTCGTACAGTTCAAGGTAATCCGTGACGATGTTTCCGAGCCGTTTTTTCAGAAAGCCGGAGGGGATCCCCTCTACTTCATCGCCTGGACTACTACCCCCTGGACCCTGCCTTCCAATACCGCCCTGTGTGTAGGCCCCGGCATCGAGTACGTCCTGGTGCGCTCCTCGAATCCCTACACCGGTCTTCCCGGTGTCTATGTCGTCGCAAAGGCGCTGGTTCACGACCATTTCAACGGAAAAGTGCCTTTCGAAGTGCTTGAAGGCTCATATAAGGGCACCGACCTTGTAGGTATGCGCTACGAGCAGCTGATCCCCTGGGTACGTCCGGACGAGGGTGCTTTCCGAGTGATTCCCGGAGACTACGTGACCACGGACGAGGGCACCACAGGTATTGTCCACATTGCCCCTACATTCGGTGCCGACGACGCCAAGGTGGCCCGCCAGAGCGGAGTGCCCGCCCTGATGGTGCGTGATGCTGCCGGAGTGATGCAGGCCCAGGTGGACCGTCACGGCAAGATGTACCGCATAGAGGACCTTGATCCGGAATTTGTCCGCGAGAGGGTGGACGTGGATCTGTACAGGGAGTTCGCCGGACGTTATGTCAAGAATGCCTACGATCCGGAGGCTACGCCCGAGACTCCGACTATCGACGTGGATATCTGCGTGATGCTCAAGGGCCAGAACAAGGCCTTCAAGATAGAGAAGCACGTACACTCCTATCCTCATTGCTGGAGGACCGACAAGCCCGTGCTGTATTATCCTTTGGATTCGTGGTTTATCCGCACTACCGCAGTGCAGGACCGTCTGATAGAACTCAACAGGACCATAGAGTGGAAGCCGGCCTCCACCGGCAGCGGCCGTTTCGGCAAGTGGCTGGAGAACCTGCAGGACTGGAATCTTTCCCGCAGCCGTTATTGGGGAACCCCCCTGCCTGTATGGAGGACAGAAGACGGAGCCGAGGAGAAGTGCATAGGTTCCGTAGCGGAACTCTACGCCGAGATAGACAAGGCGGTGGCCGCCGGCATCATGCAGGAGAATCCGCTGGCCGCAGCCGGATTTGTTCCCGGAGATTATTCCAAGGAGAATTACGACCGCATCGATCTGCACAGGCCGTATGTGGATGAGATATATCTGGTGTCCGACAAGGGACGGAAGATGGTGCGTGAGACCGACCTGATAGACGTGTGGTTCGACTCAGGCTCCATGCCCTATGCCCAGGAGGGGCTGCAGGCTCTCGGCACTCCCAAGTTCGGCCAGACCGCTGACTTCATAGCCGAGGGAGTGGACCAGACCCGCGGATGGTTCTTCACTTTGCACGCCATCCATACGATGATAAGCGACAGCGTGGCTTTCAGAAGAGTCATCTCCAACGGACTGGTGCTGGACAAGGACGGCAACAAGATGAGCAAGCGTCTGGGCAATGCCGTAGACCCGTTCAAGGCTCTGGACAATTACGGTCCGGATGCACTGCGCTGGTACATGCTCACCAACTCCCAGCCCTGGGACAACCTCAAGTTCGACGAGGCCGGTGTGGACGAGGTGCGCCGCAAGTTCTTCGGAACTCTCTATAATACATATTCGTTCTTTGCCCTTTATGCCAATGTGGATGGATTTGACGGCAAGAACATGTCTCCGGTACCGGTGGCGGAGAGGCCGGAGATAGACCGCTGGCTGATGTCCCTGCTCAATACCCTGGTCAAGAACGTCAGGGCCTGCTACGAGGATTACGACATCACCGGAGCCGGCAGGCTGATTCAGGACTTCGTATGCGACAACCTCAGCAACTGGTACGTGCGCCTGAACCGCAAGCGTTTCTGGGGCGGAAAGATGGATGCGGACAAGATGGCCGCTTATCAGACCCTTTACTGCGCTCTGGAGACTGTGGCCGTACTGGCCGCTCCTATCGCGCCTTTCTACATGGACCGCCTGTTCTGTGACCTCAATGCCGGAACTTCCCGTCATAGCGTGGAGTCCGTGCATATGATGCCCATGCCCGAGTGCGACACCTCGTGCATCGACTCCGATCTAGAGGCCCGCATGGCTCTGGCACAGAAATCCTCCTCGATGGTGCTGGCCCTGCGCCGCAAGGTCAACATCAAGGTCCGTCAGCCTCTGTCGCGCATGATAATCCCCGTACTGGACCCCAAGGTGGAGGAACAGTTTGAGAAGGTCCGTAATCTCGTGCTCGGCGAGGTCAATGTCAAGGAAGTGGAATATATAAAGGACACCACGGGGCTCATCACCAAGAAGATAAAACCCAATTTCAAGACTCTCGGCAAGCGTTACGGCAAGCAGATGAAGGAGATAGCGGCGTCATTCGGTACGCTGTCCCAGCAGGATATCGCTGCGGTGGAACAGGCCGGTCTGAAGGGCAGTCCGTATACGCTGCGTCTGCCGTCGGGAGATGTGGTTCTGGAGCCGTCCGATTACGAGGTGTCTTCTGAGGATATGCCCGGAAGGCTGGTGGCTACAGAAGGCAGGCTGACCATAGCCCTCGATATCACCGTTACTCCGGAGCTCCGCAATGAGGGAGTGGCCCGCGAGCTTGTAAACAGGATTCAGAACCTGCGTAAGGACAGCGGCTTCGAGGTGACGGACAAGATAACCGCGTATATCCAGAGACTGCCTGAGGTTGAGGACGCCCTGGCAGGCTTCAAGGATTATATCGCCTCACAGACCCTTGCCAAGGACATCGTGCTGCAGGATTCGGTGGACGGAGGGACTGATATCGAATGGCTGGAGGACAGTACTATAAGGATGAGGCTCGAAAGATAATGACGGCGAATGACCATATGCGCAGGGCCATATCCCTGGCTGAGGACAATGCCTCCTCCGGCAACGGCGGCCCTTTCGGTGCGGTGATTGTCAAGGACGGGAAAGTCGTGGCCGAGGGCTCCAATACCGTGACGGTGGACAATGATCCCACTGCCCATGCGGAGGTCAATGCCATACGCCGGGCCTGCGCCGTGCTGGGTACGTTCGACCTCTCGGGGTGCGAGCTCTATACCAGCTGCGAGCCGTGTCCCATGTGTCTGGCCGCATGTTATTGGGCGCATATCTCAAGAGTGTACTATGCCGCCGGAAGGGATGACGCTGCGGCTGCCGGCTTCGACGACGACATGATATATGTGGAAGTAGCCAAGCCGCTTGATGAGAGGAAACTGCCTTTCATTCAGCTGCTCCCGGAGGAAGGGCTGCGGCCTTTCCTGCTGTGGAGGTCCAATCCGGACAAGGTCAGGTATTGATTATTCACAAAAAATGATTAATTTTACAAAGTAATATTAAAACTTTTCAGCTATGGACAACACTGACGAAAACAAGAATGAAGTACTCGAGAAGGTACGTTACAGCGATGAAGAGCTGCAGGAATTCAAAGAGATCATTCTGAAGAAGCTCGAAAAGGCAAGGGATGACTACGAACAGCTCAGGTCTGCGATCACTCACAGTACCAGCAATGATACTGAGGATACCTCTCCCACATTCAAGGTTCTGGAAGAAGGTGCCTCTGCTCTGTCGAAAGAAGAGTCGGGACAGCTGGCTCAGAGACAGCTTAAGTTCATCAACTCGCTGGAGGCGGCTCTTGTAAGGATTGAGAACAAGACATACGGTATCTGCCGTGCGACCGGAAAGCTGATTCCCAAGGAGAGGCTCAAACTGGTTCCTCATGCCACATTGAGTGTCGAGGCCAAACTTAACTCCAAGAAGTAATGACGCTTTCCAAGGGTAAGAAGGCCGGTCTCATAATAGCGCTCGCGGTGGTTCTTCTGGTGATTGACCAGGTGACTAAGATCCTGGTCAAGACCAATATGCAGCTCGGTGAGTCAATACCTGTCCTCGGCAACTGGTTTCAGATACTGTTCATCGAGAACGAGGGCATGGCATTCGGAATGTCTTTCGGAGGGGATATCGGGAAATATATACTGACATCCTTCCGCCTGATACTCTCCGTCCTTCTGTTCGTATATGTAAGGCATCTGCTGTTGAAGAAGGACGCTCCTGTCGGGGTCCTGCTCGGTCTGACGGCTATCATGACCGGTGCGGTGGGCAACCTGATAGACTGTATGTTCTACGGTCTGATATTCGAGCCGTCCAGTTATACCCATGTCGCCTCGGCCGTGCCGTTCGGGGACGGGTACGGCAAGTTCTTTCTGGGCAAGGTCGTGGACATGCTGTATTTCCCCATTATAAACACTCACTGGCCGGACTGGGTGCCGTTCAAAGGCGGGGAGTCGCTGATATTTTTCCGTCCGATATTCAACATTGCCGATTCATGTGTCACCGTAGGTGCCCTGTATCTGCTGATCTTCAAGTGGAAGTATTTCCAGACGCATGAGTTCTCCAAGTAACTGCGATTGGAAGATGCCCTTTTAAATTAATGTAGATTCAACACCGAAGTGCAACAGCCAGGGCCCGCGGGCCCTGGCTGTTGACGGTCTCCGAGATCAGGGGGAGA